>NZ_JNUP01000066.1:81234-221853 GCF_000758165.1 Spirochaeta lutea
GAGAACCGGCCACAACCCGACGGCACCCCTGCCGCCCCGGAGAACCGGCCCCGGGGCACGACGAACCTCCAGCGGGGCACGACGAACCTCCAGGGGCTCCTGGCCCGGCGCTGGCAGGAAATCGCTGAGCGTCAGTTTCAAGAGCAGCGGCCGGAGATCCGTCTGTTCGTGGGGCATTTTTTCTTTGCAGCGCCGGGGACAGCGAGGGCGGGGCTGACCGAGGTCTTGCGCGGGGAGGAGGGCGAGGGAGAACGCTCGGTGCTGCATCCAGGAGGTATTGAATTGATTTCTACGGCGGCCATTCCCCAGGTGGACTACGCTGCCTTTGGCCACCTCCACCGGCCCCAGATTCTCCATGGCGAACAGCGCTTTCCGGCGGTGTATGCCGGCAGCCCCATCGCCTACTCCCAGGCGGAGGCGGACCAAGAGAAAACCGTAATGATACTGGAGTCCCAGGACCTCGGCATCATGGCCCTGCACACCCTAGCTATTTCATCGGGCCGCCGGATTCTTCGCCACCGCGCGTCCAGTCCGGATGAAGCCCTGTCCTGGCTGAAGGAACACCCCGATGATTTCATCGACCTGGAGATAGAGACACCCAGGTTTCTGGAAGGTGGGGTGTACCAGGAGATCAAACAATCTCATCCCCGGTTGCTGAGTATTGTCCCGGTATTAACCGCCTCCCGGGACGATGACCGGTTACCGGAATCCATGGATCCCCGGGAGCAGGGTCTGGAGGACCTCTTTGCCCGGTTCTTCCAAGAACGAAAGGGGGTTGCCCCCAGCGAGGAGATCCTCACCCTGTTCAGGGAACTCGCCAGCCTTGATCCCGATGAGGCCCAGGAGGAACAGCAATGATACCCCAACACCTCACCATTCAGGGCCTGTACAGCTATAAGCAGGCCCAGCACATTGATTTCAGCACCCTCACAAAGTCGGAGGTGTTCGGCATCTTCGGTCCCGTGGGCAGTGGTAAATCCACCATACTAGAGGCGGTGCTCTTCGCCCTCTACGGTAAGACCGAACGACTTTCGGGGAACGAAAAAATCGGTCCGAATATGATAAACCTATCCAGCCAGAAACTCTGGATTGATTTCCGATTCAAACACGGAACCCAGGAGTATCGATTCACCGTAGAGAACCGGCGCCGAAAATCGAAACCTGAAGAAACAGAGAGCATGACCCGCCATGCATACCGCCTGGTAGCCGGCAGTCCATCCCGCTCAGCTCAAACCTCCCGGGACCCTGAGAACAGCCAGAATCACCCCATCGAGGACCCCACCCCGGCTCAACACTCCCCGAATACCCCCCGGGCCGACCTATCAACCGACCTATCCACTGAGCACTCTGCCGGAGCTTCACCTAATCCGTCAGATTTCTGGGAACCCATGGATACCGGAGAAAAATCAGCGCCGGAGGTGGCTGAAGAGATTCTGGGCCTGAGTTACGACGCCTTTCGCCGGACAGTCATCATCCCCCAGGGAAAATTCCAGGAATTCCTGCAGCTCGGTCAGAGCGAACGCAGCAAGATGCTCCTGGAACTATTCAACCTTGACCGCTTCAATCTAAACCGCCGCGCCCAGGTCCTGCGCCAGCGCCTAGAAGCCCAGACAAAAACCCTGGAAAAGCAGCTGGAAGAAGTCGGCCCGGCAACCCCTCAAGAATTGGAGGCCATCACCCGAAGCCTGGCAGAAAAAACCCGTGAGGTTGCGGCACTGGAAGAACAACTGACCAACCTTCAAACCGAGCTGAACAAGGCCCGGCGCTTTCAGGAATTACACCGGGAGCTGGAGGAAAAACGCCGGATACAACGATCCCTGGATAATCAAGCCCCGGAGATGCAGACCATGGAACAGACCATAGCCCGGGCAGAGGTCTGGATCACCAAAATCCAGCCCCTTTGGGAACGCCGTGAATCCCTGGATGCCGAATTACAGGCTCAACACGATCAAATACGCAGCCTCCACACCACCCTTGAGACCCTGACGAAGGATATTCAGGAATTAGAAGGCCAGCTGTCTCCCCTAGCAGAGTTGCAAGGCCGCGGCGCAGAGATCCGCCGTGAACAAGAACATCTGCTCCGGGCCCTGGAAGCCCTGGACCTCCATCAACGCTCCACGGAACTGCATTCAAAAATCCACACTCTTCAAACCGAGATCGCGCCCCGGGCGGAATCCCTCTCTGAGTTGAATGTAAAACTCGCTGACCTGGGAACCAAGGTTGACCAGAATCTTCCCCGCCCAAGCCTGATCCAAACCATCCAAACTTGGCATACCCGAACCGCTGAGGCTACCCGGGCGCTCCAGGACCAACGCTCCCGCCGAGACCGCCTGGACCAGGAGGAATCGGAGCGCCATCGGGAGGATGAGATTCTGCGAAGTGATTTCAGCGCCCGGCTAACCGGGATCGCATCCCAGCTGGATCCGTCCACATCCCCCCAATCCCCGGTCCATCCGCCCTCCTGGGATACCCTGCTCCAGGGCTACCGGGATCTAGAAACCGCTCTTCGTACCCGGATCCAGGAAGAAACCGAAACCGCCATTAGAAACCAAGAACTTCAGCGCATCAAGGGCAGTCTGAAGGAGGGCGACCCATGTCCGGTTTGCGGCGTTCCCTACCATAGGGGCGGTCATGCCGATACCCCCGGTCCAGCCGGCACCCCGGAACGGGATATCCCAAACCTCACCTCCGGGTCTCCGGGGCAGGCTGCCTCACCGACTCCGCCTAGTCCGCAGCTCCAAGAACTGAAAGAAATCCTCACCACCTTTGGAGAAGACTGTTTCCAGGCAGCCCAGGCAAACAAGACCAGGGAAGACCATAGCCGCCAACAGCACCGTGAACTGGATTCTGCTATGACAGCCCTGGAGGGCCATTTGGAGGAGCTGCTCCGAACCCCGCCACCGGAACTCCCAGAACTCCCCCCGGATTGGCAGGGGCTCGCTGATCCCACCACATTTCCCGAATCCATGGCCCGGCTCGCGGTCCTCCAGGATCAACAGCAGGAGGCCCTGGGTCAACGTACTGCCTTGGATCGGGAGAAACAGCACCTCACCGCCGAGCTGCACCGCATGGAAATCACCCTGGAACAACATCGTAGTGCCCTGAATGAAACCGGGGAAACCTGCCGCCGGCTGATCAGCCAGCTGCCCCCGAGGATAACGGATCAGTTGCCCCAGGACCTGATCACCCCTCCCGGACCCGATGCATCCAAGACCCTGACCCACAGCAAAACCAGCGATGCAGCCCTGGAGGAGCTCCGGGAACATCTCCGGGCCGAGGCAGATAAAACCGCGGAACAGCTCCATACCCTGGAAACCCGGCTTCCCGAACTCTCCCGGAATCTGCAGGCAAAAAAGCAGGATCGCGCGGTACTCTCCGAGCGACAACAGCACCTCCAGACCCATGCCGGGAGCCTCGAATCCGAATCGGCCGATCTATCCTACCAAATCTCCCGGCTCAGCCAGGAACACCATCTCTCCGGCCATACCCTGGACGACCTCCGGGAAAATCCTCCGGATACCCAAACCCTCAAAGCCGCCCTGGAGCGCTACCATCAGGAATCCCGGCAGACAGACCACCGAATTGCGGAGCTTCTTGCGACCCTGAAGGGTCTGCCGGGGGAGCCCAGACCCCTGGAAGAGCTGGAAGCGCTTGCCGGTACCGCGGCGGCACGGCGGGATGAGCTGCTCTCCGACCTGGGCAGCCTGGAAACCACCCGGAAACTGACCGAGGATAGGTTGTCCCGGCGTACTGAACTCCAAAGTCAGCTGAACCACGCCCTATCCCGGCGCGACGCCGCCAAGGTGTTGGCGAACCTCCTCAAGGGGGATGCCTTCCTTGACTTTGTCGCTCAGACCTACCTCCAGGATCTGGTCTCCCGGGCAAACCGCCGCTTCATGGAATTGACCCGTCAGAGCCTGGAACTGGAGCTCGGACCGAAGAACGAGTTTCTTATCCGGGATCTGCTCCACGGCGGCCGGCTCCGGTCGGTGAAGACCCTTTCGGGGGGCCAGACCTTCCAGGCAGCCTTCTCCCTGGCCATTGCCCTGGCCGACTACCTTGATCACCAGGGAGGCGGATTCTTCTTCATGGACGAGGGATTCGGCAGTCTCGACCGGGACAGTCTGGATATCGTCTTTCAATCCCTCCGCCATCTCCGCCGGGAAAACCGCCTGGTGGGAATTATTAGCCATGTGGAGGATCTTAAGCAGGAAATTCAAACCTACCTCTCCATCGAAAATGATCCCAAGGAAGGGAGCATTGTCTCACCCAGTTGGGAATAACCGGGGACTTTCCGCTATACTATGGGTTGATGACCCAAGGCCGTCCAATATCCCCCAGTATTCTACCCCGGTCACTACCCCGTCCCCTGCTCCACAGGATCAGGAGGCTCGGGGCGTTCCCCGGCTTATTTCTGATTCTCGTTGCGTGGCTGGTTCCCGCTCCCGCCCAGGGCCAGAGTCTCTTGGTACTAGGCGATCTGTACAATTCCCACCCCCTTCAGATCCGCCCTGCTCTGGACCAGGCTCTACATAACCTGCCGCCGTCGGACCCCTTAACCATCCGGCTGCTGCAGGCCCGGGATCTTCGGTTCAGTGATCCCCAACGGGCCGTCCAGATCCTCCACGCGCTCCTGGAAGACACCCAGCATCTCCAAACCATGCATCCCGCGTCGGCTTTGCGGATATATGCGAGGGTGTTTCTTTCTCAAATCTTTTTTTTCCAGGGTGATTCGACAGCCTCCCTGGAGCAGATTGATCAGGCTTCCCGGGCTGCTTCCGGGGGAAACGATTCCCTGCGCCGAGGACTTGTGGCAATCGAAAAGATTTCCCTCTACACCACCCTGGGGATGCTGGAACAGGCCCTGCAGACCGGTTTGGAAGGATTGCAGCAGTTTACCGAGGTGCAATCCGTGTACCTGGAGATTCTCCTGGCCGTTGCCGGCGTGCAGCTCGCCTTGAACCGGACCCCCGAAGCCCTGGTTAGCCTACGATCCGTCCAGGAATTCGCAAGCTTGGGTAACCAACCCGTACTCACGGCCCTTTCCCAAGCCGCCCTAGGACTTTCTCACCACTTTGATAGAGACTTTTCCCGGGCAATACAGGCCGTTACCGCCGCCCGGGACAATTTTCTCGACCTTGATCTTCCCGGGGCTGCGGCCATTCAGGACAATAACCTGGCCCAGATCTACGAAGCCCAGGGAACCTATGCCCGGAGCATCACGACCCAGGAGCGGGCGATCGAACAACTACCCCGGGACCTTCCCCCCTCCCTCCACCAATACATGAGGATAAACCTTGCTAATCTCTTTATCCGGGCAGGTCAGTATTCCCGAGGCTATGACATGTTCGAGGTTGAAATACCGAAAATGCTAACTCAAAAAGACTTCAGGTGGGGATTCCGGGCCGCTGAGGTCTATATCACCGCCCGGTCTAACCAGGGGGATTTTCAGCAGGCCGTAAATATGGCTAACTCGGTATTGGCGATTAGTGCGGTCTCCCTTCCCGGCCTTACCTCCGACCCCCTCCAGGGACCGGCTCGCAGGAACCTGGCCCTTATCTACCATGCCCGCTCCCGGGCCTTCGAGGCCCAGGGAAGATATTTTGAAGCTCTGGACGATTTCCGGCGCTACCATTCCCTGTCCCAATCCAGCCGGGCTGCTACTACCAGTACCCAGCTGGGGATCATCCGGGAACAAATCGCAGCGACCCGGAACCTAACGGAACTTGAGCTCCTACAAAAGGACCTGGAAATCCAGCGCCTTCAGATCGACCGTCAGCAGAGCATCCGCAATCTGCTCCTGGTCAGTCTGCTCTTCCTCGGAATCTTGGCTCTGCTCATTACCCTGGTCTATCTCCGTTCCGTCCGGCAAAGCCTGGAATTCCGGCGGATGTCCCGGCACGATTTCCTTACCGGCCTGTACAACCGCCGGGCCTTTGTAGAGCAGGCAGTTTCCATGCTGGAACAGCTCAAGGCCGGCCCTGAAGAAACCTATGCGATTATTTTGGCCGATGTTGATCATTTCAAGCGGTTCAACGATACCTACGGCCACGAATGTGGTGATGAGGCCCTCAAATGGATTTCCGGTACCCTGAAGGAGGCATTACGGGAAAGCGATGTCCTGGCGCGCTGGGGGGGCGAGGAGTTCATCATGATGCTGCCGAATACAGGACTCTCTGCTGCGGAAGAGATTGCCCAACGGCTTCGAAAGCAGGTCAACCGGCAGATCTTCACCTTTCAAAGTCACCCCCTGGAGATAACCATGACCTTCGGGGTGAGTCAGCGTCTGCCAGGCCAGGGACTGGATCAAGTGATCGCCCATGCAGACCAGGCCCTCTACGCAGGCAAACAAAACGGCCGAAACCAGGTCAATTCATGGACGGCTTGAAGCCCATCTCCGCCAGCACCCAGTAGGCACCGCCCTTCTCCTTTAGGGCCTTCTTCCAGACCTGGGAGGCATCGGGTTCAAAAACCAGATCCGCCGAGGCAGGAATCACCGTCCAGGCAGCCTCAACCAGCTCATGCTCGAGTTGTCCGGCTCCCCATCCCGCATACCCCACGCAGAACCGTACATCCTTGGGTAGTCCCAGGGCATCTTCTGCCCGGAACACCCGGTCCATAATGGAGAAATCCGGCTCAAAAATAACCCCCGAAGCGGGATGAATAGCATGTTCACTCACCGCTCCGTCCGGCAGCCCGGAGTGAATAACAAAAACCCGGTTCTGCTCCACCGGTCCGCCCACGTACAAGCCGAGATTCCCCGAGGGCAGTCCGGCATACTCGGGCAACACATCCCGCACCACTGCATCCCCCGGCCGGTTCAGCACCAGCCCGAAGGCACCCTGCTCATCGTGGTGGATAACCAGAATGACGGTCTGTAAAAAATTTGGATCATGGAGTTCCGGCTCGGCTATCAACAGTTTTCCCGTAAGATCTATGCCGCTCTGAGATCCCGAGTTTTCATCTGCTCCTGGTTGAAGGGGTTCAGCCATGGTTTCAGTGTACACAAAAAAACCGGTCCCTGCCAGCCATGAACCTGGACAGACACCGGTGTTAGTAGACGATGATCCCCGGCGGTACGAAACCTTCCCGGTCAGCAGGGGGCTGCCGGACCGTCGAGCCCGGAACCCGGCAGCCCTTCACCAGGAAGGCGGACGCTTTCGGCTGTCCCTCCCCGGTGGCGCCGGGAAACTCAGCCCTGCGTCAGGAAGGCGGACGCGCCCAACAGTCCTTCCGGGCTGTTATGCCCTGGACTCAGCTACCATTCGCCGCAGAACGGTATGAAGGATTCCCCCGTTACGGTAGTAATCCACCTCAACCGAGCTATCGATGCGGCAAATCACCCCAAACTCCAGAGTGGAACCATCGGGACGCCGGACCGAAACCCGAATCTCCTGCTTGGGTTGAACCCCATCATCAACGGTTATGGTGTACTCCTCATCACCCTTCAATCCCAGAGATTCGGCACTCTCTCCCGGCTTAAACTGGAGGGGCAGAACCCCCATTCCTACCAGATTGCTCCGGTGAATCCGCTCGAAACTCTCAGCGATTACCGCCTGGACCCCAAGAAGCTGAACCCCCTTGGCTGCCCAGTCCCGGCTCGAGCCCATCCCGTAATCCTTACCGGCTAATACGATGGTCGGTACCTGCTGGGTTTTATACCGCTGGCTTGCTTCATAGATGCTGATCTGATCCCCCGAGGGCTGGTGGCGGGTCCAGCTTCCCTCGGTTCCCGGCGCCATCTGATTGCGCAGCCGGATGTTCGCAAAGGTTCCCCGGGTCATGATCCGGTCGTTACCCCTACGACTCCCGTAGGAATTAAAATCAGGCCGTGAAACCCCTTTTTCAGCCAGGTAGGTCCCAGCAGGGCTGTCATAGGCAATGGAACCTGCCGGGCTGATGTGGTCGGTGGTGATAGAATCGCCTACCTTTACCAGCACCCGGGCGTTCCCGATGGGGGAAATTGCCTGGGTCTCCAGTCCCATACCGACAAAGAAGGGCGGCTCCTGGATGTAGGTGGATTCCTCATTCCAGGGATAGACCTTGGTGGCTTGGAGGGGAATATCATTCCACCGGGGATTTGACTTCTCAATGCCCCCGTAACTCTTTTTAAACGCCTCCCGGTCCAGGGCCTTGCTGACATACCGGGCGAGTTCCTCTTCGCTGGGCCAGATATCCCGCATATAGACCGGCTTACCGTCCGTATCGGTTCCAATGGCGTCCTCATGCAGGTTTATGTGCATGGTTCCCGCAATAGCGTAGGCAACGCAGAGGGGCGGACTTGCCAGGAAGTTAATCTTGGTATGGGGATTCACACGTCCCTCAAAGTTCCGGTTCCCTGACAACACCGCACCGACTACCAGATCCTCCTTCTCCACTGCCTGAGCAATATGCTCCGGCAGGGGACCAGAGTTCCCGATACAGGTCATGCAGCCGTACCCGACCAAATTGAACCCCAACTGGTTCAGGTAGGGCATGAGCCCCGCCTTCTCAAGGTACTCCGTTACAACCACAGAGCCCGGAGCAAAGCTGGTCTTTACGTAGGGCTTAACCCGCAAGCCGCGTTCAGCCGCCTTTTTGGCGACCAGTCCCGCGCCGATGAGCACCGAGGGATTAGAGGTGTTCGTACAGCTGGTGATGGAGGCGATAACCACATCCCCCTGATGCAGCTCGTATTCCTTCCCCGAGGGATCCTTGATCAGGGCAGACTTCTGGAGATCCCCATCCTGGAGGGCGTATCCCCGCTCCTTAATGGGCGCCTTGTAGATCGTTTTCAGGGTTTTAGGCACATCCTGTAAGCTTATCCGGTCCTGGGGCCGTTTGGGTCCGGCAATACTTGCCTCTACGGTAGCCAGATCAAGATCCAACACAGCCTGGTATTCCGGCTCGGGATTCGACTCGTCCCCAAAGATCCCCTGGGCCCGGGTGTAGGTTTCCACCAACTCGAGCAAATCTTCATCCCGCCCGGTGGCGTACATATACTCCAAGGTCTTTTTGTCCGGAGGGAAGAACCCGGCGGTCGCACCGTATTCAGGAGCCATATTCGCCAGGGTAGCACGGTCGGGCACCGTCAGGGCCCCCATCCCCGGACCGAAGAACTCAACGATCTTTCCGACCACACCGTGTTCGCGGAGCATCTGGGTAACCCTCAGCACCAGGTCCGTGGCGGTAATCCCCGCCCGCAGACTGCCCCGCAGCCGAACACCCACTACCGGGGGAGCCAGCATGTAGATCGGCTGACCGAGCATCGCCGCCTCAGCCTCAATTCCTCCCACACCCCAGCCCAGGATCCCAAGACCGTTGATCATGGTGGTGTGGCTGTCGGTACCCACCAGGGTATCGAAGTACGCCACATCTCCCTCGGGAGTGGTAACAGTCTGAACCACCTTACCCAGATACTCCAGATTCACCTGGTGGCAGATACCGCTGGCAGGGGGGACAACGTGAAAATTCTCCAACGCAGCCTGACCCCACCGGAGAAACTCATACCGTTCCTTATTCCGATGGAACTCCAGGTCCATATTCTGTTTAAACGCCTCGGAGGTACCGAAAAAGTCGGTATTAACCGAATGATCGATCACCAGGTTCACCGGCAGCTTGGGATTAATCTTTTCGGGATCACCCCCCATCCGCTCCATAGCACTCCGCATGGCTGCAAGATCCACTACACAGGGAACACCCGTAAAATCTTGAAGTAGTACCCGTGCGGGGGTATAGGGGATTTCAATGTCCGCAGGGTCTGCAGGATTATAGGTTAAGAAGGATTCAACGTGGTCCTTGGTGACCTCTTGTTCGTTTACATTTCGCAGTACCGATTCCAGGAGAACCCGGATGCTATAGGGTAACCGGGTTATGTCCTTACCCAGCTTCTTCCCCAGCTCGGCAATACTAAAATACTGGTATTCCTTCCCACCGGCTTTCAGACTCGACCGGACACCGAAAAAATCCTCATAGGCAGATCTCTGCATACACGCTCCTTAATTGTATCTCCAGCTGAGGGATACCGCCCAGGGCGCACCCCTCCAAGGGTATTCGTTTCCTCATACTACCGGGTTTACCGGCAATTCTGCAAGGTAAGCCGGGGCTACCCGGCCCCCCCCCCTGCCCCGCCGGTCATCGGTCACTCTCCAAGACCCCGGCGCGCACTTCCTCGGGTAATCCGGAGTCCGTAGCGGTGCAGCAGCTGTTCGAGGCTCTGATAGGCTTTCGGACTGGCCGGATCTTTGAGCCACCGGAGTACCAGATCCGTCATCCCCAGCCCTTCCTCCGAGGCCGGATCGATTCCCAGCAGCCCGAGATTCCGCAGATCCGCAATCCCGGCAAAACCCCTGGCCTGCGTATCCCCATGGATCCCCCCATCCTCCAAAAGACCATCATTCAGGAGAATCCGGCTGTTATAGACCTCCGGCAGGTGCAGGGGCCGTTTTACCCACACCACCTGAACATCACCCTCCTGCTGATCCAGAACCGAGGTTTTCCGGCACCGGGCCACACACTCCGGAGAGAAGTTCTTCACGCCGCAGCCCCCCGCCTTGGTCATAAAACAATTTCTGAGCACCATCCCCCTCTGGGGCCCGAACAACGGAAGTCCCAGTCCCACGGTCCCGTTCCCGGCCTGAAGAACCTCCCTACTTTGCTGTACCGAGAGTTCCGGGCTCAACCACACCCCCCTGGCACCCCGATCGACCAACAGCTCCAGGGTTTGGGCATTGGTACAATTCCAACCCCACCCGGCAACCCACGGCCGGTTGGATAAAAACCCGGATTCAAATCCCCCTGCCCCCCCGACCACCACCGGCCTTCCGGGAGGTAGGTTCCGAAGCATATCATCCCCGGCCCCGTCCAAAAGCACAGAATCAAGGTAGCCCCAAACCTCTGGATGATCCCTCAGCCAGGCAAGCCCCCCCTCGTCCGCCGGATCCAATACCGCCGTCAGACCCGCCCGATCAGCGGCGAGAGCAACCGCCGGATCATCACAGAGGACCCAGGCCGTAACGCTTCCCGCATCCTGGGATTGATTCAACACCGATTCTACCCCTGATTTCCGACCCCCAATACCATCGCCCGCTCCCGGTGCCGTCCGGATAGCACCCACGGAAGACCAATATCCTTTTTGCAGTTCTTGGGAATCAGAACCTGAGGGTTCTTGGATGGAAAGCTGCTGGGCCAAAGCCTCGAAAAACGCTGAGACAGCCCGGCGGCGCAGGGCTTTGATAGCCTTGGGGGCCAGGAATAATCCCTCCTGCCAAACCCCAAACCGGGTATGCTGTAAGGTTAACCCCTGATCCAGGATTCCGACCTTTTCCAGGACCATGTGGGTACTCAACCCCTGACCCCGGGCCCTATCCACTCCGGCCTCGGAAACCTGGATACTACAGCTGGGAGGAGCATCCCGAAAGGCTGGTACATCCGGGACTCCCGGCCTCCCGAGGGTAGAAAGTTCCAGGGTAAGCCCCCGTTCCTCCCCCAGGGAGAGTACAATCGCCACCGGAATGGGCGGCCACCTCAGGTCCGGAATACCCGTATCCTCAACCTTGGTCCCTCTGGGTCGGTCCAGAACAAGGAAATCTCCGGGTTCGACCCGTTGGTCCGGGATGGTCCTGAACCACCGATACCCAACCCTGCTCTGTCCCGGATCGGCCCATACCTCACACCGCATCCGCAGCACCCCTTCGGGACCGAGGATCATCGCCTCCCGTCCTCGGAGCTCCCGGTCATCTAAAGCCCGAACATCCTCCAGGATAATCTGCTTCTTCCCCGGAATAAACTGTCTGATCGTCCCCAATATCACCAGGGAACGGTCTATTTGTCTGTAGGTAAACTGCTCGGGTCCGGGTCTTCCAGCCAGGTATGCGGAAGAAAATCCACGGTTAAAGACCCGGGTGGCCTGGGATTCCTCCTCGGGAATGATCCGTGCCTCATCTACCATGGTCCGCCATTCAGCCACCAGGGCCGATACGTAGTCCGGCCCCTTCATACGTCCCTCAATCTTCAGACTGCCGACCCCCGCATCCAGCAGTTCCGTTAAAAACCGCCGGGCGTCCAGATCCCGGAGATTCAGCAGGGGATTATATCCCTCGTGTTCCGGGAGCGTACCGCTCTCCCGGGGTAGGTTTGCCCGATTCCCCATGCTCCACCGGCGTCGGCAGGGCTGAACACACTGGCCGCGGTTTCCCGATAATCCGGCTATCTGGCTGCTGAGCATACACTGCCCGGACATACTCACACAGAAGGCTCCATGAACAAAAACCTCGGTCTGTACACCCCAATCCCGGGCACGGGCAGTAAGCTCGGAAATTTCCGGCATAGAAAGCTCGCGGCTCAGATTCACCCGGGTAAAACCAAGATCAGCCAGAAATCGAATCTGTGCGGCGGTATGGGTTGTGCATTGGGTAGAGGCATGCATCTCAAGCTCGGGGAATCGGGAGCGAATGAGGCGGGCCGCACCGAGGTCCTGGAGTATAATTCCGTCGATGTGGGGTAAGGCCTGTTCTTCCAAAACCCTCAAGGCGGGAGCGAGTTCGTGTTGGGTAAAGAGAATGTTGAAGGTCAGAAAAAGCCGTGCCCCCCGGCTCCGGGCATGGGCTGCTAACAGGGGCAGATCCCCCGCCTGAATATTGGACGCACGGCTCCGGGCATTGAACCGGGGTAGGCCCAGGTACACGGCATCCACCCCGGCATCCAAGGCAGCCATCACACTGGCGACATCCCCCCCCGGAGCGAGAACTTCGGGTTTTTGAAATTTCATAGGGATATGCTACATCATTCTCGGCCTGGTTGGGAAGCGAGGAACGATAGCGCGACCTCGGGCATCGGGCATCGGATTGTCAAGAAAACCTGAATCTCTCCCAGAGGCATGGAAATCACCCCCCCCCAAAAAAAACAGCCTCGGAGGGACAGGAGTTACCTGCGGCTTGAGAGCCCTCCGGGGCTGGGGGGTAAGGGGTCGGGGGCACGGGAAAAGGAGAAAAACCCGCGGCCACCCAAGCAGCACAATCTACACATCATACACGAAAAGGAGGAATTGCCTCTCCTTTTGAACTAAAAACCCCCGGGGCAAGTACTGGTAACAGTTTTTTTGCGGTTATTTTTTTTGGTGGAGACTCCTTGACCACTCTATGGCATTTAGCTCAGTGCTCAAAAAAATGTAATCGCCACCAGACACGGCGGAACCCGATTTGGTCCGGTGCCAGGGATACTGCCCGTGAGGGGATACCATAGAGCACGTTACATAAACCAAAGGCCTTGCCGCACCCAAGGCCGTTTTGGAATGATTCCCTATCCCGGGGAGAGGGAGGGCTGGGTTATTCCTCCCGAAACACCCCGGTACTCAGGTACCGGTCTCCCCGGTCGCAGATCACCGTTGCTACCAGGGCATCCTGAATCCCCCTGTCGTCCAGATCGCGGAGTACCTGCAGGGCGGCCCACACATTGCCGCCGCTGGATACCCCGGCGAAGATCCCCTCCTGAACGGCAAGCTGCCGGGTCATCTCCTCGGCATCAAGGCGGCTTACCTCCACGGTCCGATCCAGTCCCCGGGGATCATAGATTTTCGGCAAGTACTCCTGGGGCCAGGCCCGGATGCCCGGAATACCCCCCTGGCTGTCGGGCCGAACCCCGATAATCTGGATGTCTGGATTCTGTTCTTTGAGAAATCTTCCGGTCCCCATAATAGTGCCCGTGGTGCCTGTGGATGCGAGGAAGTGGGTGATTTCCCCATCAGTATCCCGCCAGATTTCCGGCCCGGTTCCCTCAAAGTGAGCCAGGGGATTATCCGGATTGGCGAACTGATCCAGGATTACCCCCCTGCCCTGGGCCTGCATCTCCCGGGCCAGATCGATGCATCCCTCCATCCCCCTGCTCCGGGGGGTCAGAATCACCTGAGCGCCGTAGGCTGTCATGGCCAGGCGCCGCTCCTGGCTCATATTGTCCGGCATAATCAGAACCATGCTGTACCCCTTGATGGCTGCAGCCATGGCCAGCGCAATTCCGGTGTTCCCGCTGGTTGCTTCGATGAGGGTGTCGCCGGGTTTGATCTGTCCCCGTTCCTCTGCCCGGGTGATCATGGACAGGGCGGGTCGATCCTTCACGGAACCTGCCGGATTATTTCCCTCAAGCTTCACCACAAACCTATTGAGCCCTTTATAGAGCCGCTGGATGCGAACCAGGGGTGTGTTTCCAATGCATTCGTCTATAGTCTTAATGTTCATAGTTGTAGTATAATCATGACTATCTTACTTGACAATAAGGAGCTTATGCATGAGGGTAACCCTGAACCGTGTGAACACGAAAGTCCATTTCCGTGCCGAAAACGAGGATGGCAATACAATGGATATCGATGGAAGTCCTGCCATCGGAGGAGAGAACCGGGGATTCAGGCCCATGCAGGCGCTGCTGGCCTCCCTGGCTGGATGCAGTGTGATGGACCTGGTATCTATAATAGAAAAACAGCGCATGACCCTGAAGGATATCCAGATCCAGGTGGATGGCCAGCGCGCCGACTCTACGCCTTCGGTGTTCACCGCTATTCATCTGCACTACATCCTAAGGGGACAACTGATTCCCGAAAAGGTTGAACGGGCTGTGGAACTGGCCGTAAAGAAATACTGTTCCGTGGGTGCAATGCTGGAACACTCTGTAACCATCACCTACGACTATGAGATTAAGGAGGATTAGAGTATGAAAGGATTCGAAACCAGGGCCATTCGAACCCAACAGGATCGAAGCCAGAACCGGGAGCACTCCGCGCCCATCTACATGACCTCCAGTTATGTCTTTGACGATGCCGAACAGGCCAGGTCCCTCTTTGCAGAGGAGACCAGCGGTCCAATCTACTCCCGTTACAGCAACCCCAACACCGATGAATTTATTGAGAAACTCTGCGCCTTGGAAGGTACAGAAGACGGGTTTGCCACCGCATCGGGCATGGCGGCAATGTTTACCAGTCTTGCAGCCTTCCTGAGCGCCGGGGACCACCTGGTAGCCAGCAAGTCGATCTTCGGCAGCACCCACCAGGTTATCACCAAGATTCTACCCCGATGGGGAATCGAATACACCTACGTGGACTGCTCAGATAAACAGGCATGGAAACGGGCCATCCAGCCCAATACGAAAATGCTCTACTGCGAGAGTCCCTCGAACCCGGGGCTAGAAATCCTGGACCTCGAATTTCTCGGCACCCTCGCCCGGAACCATTCTCTGCTCTTCAATGTTGATAATTGTTTTGCCACCCCCTACCTGCAGAATCCCGCAGAATACGGGGCCCACCTGGTAACCCACTCTGCTACAAAGTTCATCGACGGTCAGGGCCGCTCCCTGGGGGGCGCAGTCTTGGGCAGCAAGGAACACATCGCTACGGTCCGGGGATTTGCACGGCAAACCGGCCCGGCAATGAGCCCCTTCAACGCATGGCTGCTCAGCAAGAGCCTGGAAACCCTGGCGGTGCGTATGGACCGGCATTGTCAAAATGCCCTGGAAACCGCCCGATACCTTGAAAACCGCCCAGAGGTATCCTGGGTCAGTTACCCGGGGCTGCCCAGCCATCCCGGATTTGAATTAGCAAAAAAACAGATGCGCCTTGGCGGGGGGTTGGTGGCCTTCGAACTAGCCGGAGGGCTCGAATCGGGACGCCGGTTTCTGGACTCCCTCGGGATGATCAGCCTCAGTGCGAACTTGGGAGATACCAGGACCATCGCGACCCATCCCGCCAGCACCACCCATAGTAAGCTGAAACCCGAGGAACGGGCCGAGGTGGGCATCAGCGATGGTCTGGTACGGATAAGCCTCGGTCTCGAGAGCTTGGAGGACATTCTGGAAGACTTGGACCAGGCCCTTACTCGGAGTTCCTCATGAGATTGCGCAATCCAAGACGGTTGATAGCCGGTCCCTGGGTTAATCCGGGACACGAGCGCCCTGGCCGGACCACACCTCGTCCTGGCAAGCCAGCTCAGGGGAACCCAGACCAGGCCAAGCCAGACCAGGCCAAGCCGCCCCTGGGCTGTATCACCGGGGCCACCAGCGGCATCGGCCTGGGGTTTGCCCGGGAACTCGCCCGCCGGGGTTACCGTCTACTACTCTGCGGACGGCGCAGAGAGATTCTGGAAACCCGCGCAAGGGAACTAGAGGGTGAGTTCGGTACCTCGGTGGCCCTTTCTCTAGGCGATCTGACCGACCCAGCCTACCGCCGGGAGTTGATCCGGACCATGGAGGCTGATCTTCCCTCGGTTCTCGTCCTGAACGCCGGGTTTGGAACCGGCAGTAATTTTACCCAGGTGCCCCTGGAGGTGCACAATACCATGCTGGACCTACATAGCCGGGTACCCATGGAGATTTGCCGCGCCCTGGTCCCCGGCATGGTAGCCCGGGGATCGGGCAGTATCATTGCCGTAAGCAGCCTGGCGTCCATAAGTCCGATGCCGGGAAACGGGGTATACAGCGGATCAAAGGCATTTGTAAACCAGTTTATGCGAAGTCTCGGGATGGAACTCTGGGATCAGCCGGTGGTCGTTCAGAGCCTACTACCCGGTTTTACCTACACGGATTTTCATTCACGGATGGAAACCTGGACCATGGAGCGTAAAAACCGGGGATTGATTCGTTGGCAAACCCCCGACCAGGTTGCAAAAACGAGCCTGAACGCCCCGAAACACCGTCTGCAGGTCATCCCCGGATGGTCCAATCGGCTCCTATTTAATCTATCACGGTTTATTCCCCAGGGGATCTACCACCCTTTGGCGGCTAGAGCAACCCCGGATACATCTCAGGCAGCACATAAAAGACCGTAAATCACCGCTTTTGATGCGTAAACGTATGGATCCTTGGAGCCCGGCGGATATTGTGGGAACAGATGCACACGCCTGGGTATCCATCCCGGGGACCCGCAGCTGCCCCACCCCGGGGTGAGCCCAGGATGGAGCCGCTATACCCGGCTGCCGCCCCTGGCTTCACCTACCAGTCCTCTACCCAACGGGGTTACTCATCGCGCTGGGCATCATGCACATCCTCGGGAAGAGGATCATCAGCATTCTCAATCGTTATGTGGACAGCCTCCTCCACATCCTCGGCGATATCAGGGTTCTCGTGGGTTTCCTTGGCCTTCCCCCCAGACGTTGATTGCCCGGACTTCGGCTCCTCATTGCCCCGGTTTTCATCATCGTCTCTTGAATCTTCCCCGGGTCTCCGGGGATTATTCAGGCCTGCAAAGAAGTTACCCACCTGCTCCAACCCGTCGCGGATCACCTTCTCGGCATTCCGGCCGAGATCATCAAAACTGGAACCAGTGGTACGCTCAAAACCATCCCGGAGATCTTCGGCAGCCTCTTCAACCCCCTCATTCACCGTCTTCCTTCCAGCAGCTACATCAGCCACATTCCTGAATCCCTTGAAAACCTCGGAAATCAGGTCATCCTTGCCCTGGGCAATCCGCAGCTGTTCACGGTATAAACTTGCCAACCCGGGATATTCCTTAAACACGTAGCTGAGAATCGACCGCAGGTAAATTACCCGTTCCCGATTCTGCCTGGGTTGAACCGACAAGTCCTCAACAATAGCAGTAACTACCAGGCCGATAGCTGCTGACCGTTCTGCCCGTTCCACATCAAGCTCCCGGATATATTGATACGCTCCGAGATAGTTTTTCTGGTGAATTAAATCCTTCACAAAATCCTGTTGCTCGTTATTCACGGTATTATTCCCTCCTGGGATTCACTGATCCCAATCCGCTGATCGTTACCAACTGTTGCGCCACATCTCCCAGGTATTCGATGCTTCCCAAACCCGAAAGACTTCCGGAAAGGGAACCGCCCTGCATATTCAGCACAACGCTTCCCGCCCCATCCAGATTAACCTTGGCGTCAACAGCGGGCAGCTTACTCAAATCAATGGAACCGGCACCCTCGGACAACACTGAAATCCGCTGGTATCCCGGCCCTGAGCCGGTAATACTGGCTGCACCATCTACCACAATAGTCAACTCCTCGCCGGTGAGTCCCGTTAGGGTGGTGGAATTAGCTCCGTCCAGGGAAAGGTAGCTGAGATTTGGCAGGGTGATTTCAATGCGAGCAAATCCGTCGTTGCCTCCGAACAACCCGGTATCCCCGGATATACGCAATCCCCTGCCGTTCTCCTCTACCCTAATAGATTCTGGATTATTGTTTCCGGTGATCCTAACCTGGGGGGGCTCACCCAAGGTTACTCTGAGGTCTCCTATAAAATCCATCTCTATCCGGTCGATTACCGGGGAGATCGAGATGTCCCGAATAACCGGTCCGGCGGAAGATACGTACTCCCGGGAGGACTGACTCTTGGATGATCCCCATGGAAAAATCAGCAACGCCCCGGCCACAAGGGCCAGGGTCAACAAAACCCCGACAATCGCCATAGTATGGTACTTTGTAAATTTCATACTCACCTCTTCCCGCTCATGATGCACCGAGTATAGCTCGGCCCCGGGGGATCTTCCATACAGGAGATATCCCCTCCAAAACATTCACCGTCGTTCATACAGTATCCGCAGTCCGTCCAGGGTTAACCAGGGATCGGTTTCAGAAAAACACGTGACCATGGGGGCAATAATCCTGGAAAGCCCCCCCGTGGCTATCACTGTGACTGATCCGGGATCCGGCAATTCACGGCACATCCGTTCCACCACTGCTTCTACCAGTCCCGCCCAACCGTACATAATCCCGGATTGGATCGACTGAACCGTATTTGTTCCAATAGCCTTGGGCGGAGTCCTAAGCTGCACATGGGGTAACTGGGCTGTACTGCTCCCCAGGGCTGCAACCCCTGAACGAAGACCCGGAGCTATACTCACCCCTCTGAGAACCGGCCGTAGAAATCCCCCTGTATCCCTGCGTGCCTCCACCGCTGTGAAGGTTAACGCAGTCCCGAAATCAACCACCACGCAGGAATGGTTATACTTCTCCCATCCAGCGACGGCATTCGCAAATAAATCCGGTCCGATTTCCCGGGGATTATCAATGGCAATCTCCATGGCTTCGTTGGAAACAGGTTGTACCAGATAGGACTGGGTACCGGTAAGTTCCTCGATAGCAGCCCGGAAGGGTTCGGTCAGCTCAGGAACCACCGAACTTATCACCGACCCGGTAATACCCCGGGGATCAATACCCTGATGTTCCATTAGTACCCACAACATGGCCAGGTATTCATCTCCGGTCTTCGAGCTGTCCGAACTGAGCCGCCAATGGGCGTTCCAGGCATTGTTCCGGTACACCCCCAGGGCGATATTCGAGTTTCCGATGTCAATACAGAGAATATTCATGGTAGATATGGTACTTCCTTTAGTCCCGGGAGAGCAAGTCTGAAAAATCCTCAAAGTTGCCGAGGTTTCCCGCCATCTCCGGTCCCCCGAGAAGTTGGATCCGGGAAAAGATATAGTCCAAGGAATCCCTCTTTATTTCGATATAGTAATAATTACTAGATCCCAGGGGGTGCGCCGGTATCGTTTCATAGGTCAGGTACCGTTTACTCCGTCCACGGTCGAACCAGTGCTTCAAGACTATCTCACCCGATTCAATTTCCAAGCAGGTAATGCCCCGCTTCCCGATGGTGGTACCCGAGTTAAACATGCATGGCACCACGAGATTCGCATTGTAGAGGCTACGGCGGGTAGCAAGCTCATCCTCGCTTTCAATAATTTGAGTGAGATCCTTCTTCAAATCCTCTATCGCGCCCCGTATATTCTTTTTTTTGGATTCGGAAACGCTGGGGTACTTCCGGCACAATCGTTCTATTTCAAAACGGATGGTATCAACCTTAGACATGGATTCAAATAGGGGTCGGTGGGTGTGGCCGATAACGGACATTACCCGGCTGATAGAGGAAAACTGGTACACCCTCTTTTCCGTGGTAAACCGTTTACTGCTGGAATGACTCACCGAGTAATTCTTTATCCCCAGAGGGGTTGCCAGGTGCCGGAGAATAAAGGTAAGAATTTCGTTTTCTTTCTGGAACCGCCGGATGGTCTGGTGGCCGTGAAAGATAAAAATGGTATTCCCCTTCCAGGAAAAGCGCAATGCATCATATACGGGGAAGGGATAATCTCTGATTCCCGGAAGAATACTGTCATGATTTCCGATGAGTTTTAGTAATCTTCCCTCACCATGAAAACTCCGAAGAAGGTCGTAAAACTCCGGCCACGCCTGTTGGATATCCGTTAGTGAAAAGCGCTGAAGTTCTTCGATATCGCCGTTGAGGATGAGGGTGTAACCCTGTTCGAAGTAGTCCTCCAGGCTACGGATCACTAGGGCTGAGTTCGGCTTGAAATCATCAGACTTTCCGCCGTTCCCCAGGTGTAGATCCGAAAAGATAACGTACTTAGTCTTGGGGCTGAGAGCCTTCTCGGAAGTCTCATGATACAATCGCTGCAGGTTTAAGAAACTTTCTTTGTGTACCTTCATACTTACATTCTAATAATACAATGGTTAGAATTCAGTAAGGATACCGTAAGTTTCATCCCCCGGCCCCGATTACCGCCTTTGAAAGATGTATTAAGTGTATGATATAGTAAGGTATACAAAAGGGAGGAACGGTATGGCAGGCCAGCCTGCATTTATCCACTACGATTCCAAAGAACGAGAAATTTTCCTCTCCCAGGTGGGTAATTTTACCCCTGCCGAACGGGAGATTTTTCATAAACTATGCCGAATGTGGGAACCGGAAATAAGCTATAACCGGTTCTCTGCGGCAATTTTCAGTAATTCTGCCAATGCTAAATCCGATTTGGCCAAGCTTCTGGATAAACTGAAGGCCGAGCGTCATGGGCTTATTACCACAGTCATGCAAAACGGAGAGCGGATACCTCAGGGTATCGTTGTCTGCGAACAGGGAGAGCTTATCTTCTACGTCAAGCTGGTAGAAGAGCTGATGACGGATGTCCAGGAAACCCCGACCTCGCCACTGCCCTCCCAGGAACGGTTGGCGGAGCTGGGATTTCCCCCCCCGGGAGAATACCTGGTGGATACGACCTTCGAGGAGCTGGCTCTGCGGTACAGCGCCAAGGCCGTACAAGGACCCGGCATACTCCGGATTACACTGCCCGGGGGCGGGGCCTACCTGGTGAGTGAGGGCCAGGTCAAACGGTTTGTAACCCTCGCCATAGCCCAGGCACAGGGCTTTTTTCAGAGTCCAAGTCTACTAGCCGCCATGGCAGCCCTAAAAAACGCCAGCCTCATGGATATGAAGCGCCAGTTAAACGGCAGGGTACCGGATTTCTGGCTGGATACAGCCGAGCGGATGTTGAAGCACCGGAAACAGCTCGAAACTCACCGCAAAGTCACCATTCCCCAGGGATTCTTCTCCCTGATGGCCTTCATTGCCGGTTTTATTACCCAACAGGTTGAGCAGGCTAAAAATGCCAAGAAGGCAGATCAGGAACGGCGGACAGATCTTCGCACCCTGGCAGAGCACGTTAAGGAACATCCCGGCTTCGCCATGCCGGATAAGGATTTCGCGGAAAAGATTATGTCCTTTAAGGAAAAATATGGGGACGATTACTCTGCCTTCCGGGATGAATTTGAGCAGACCTACGTAATTCCCGAATCCGGGAAAAACCTGCCGCCCGTTCTGCACGTAGAAGGGCACTACATCCACAGTGTCAACCTCCACACCTTCTTCCTGTCCCGGATAAACCGCCTGAGTCCCGAGCTCATGAAAATCTATATTTCCCTGATGACAGCATACATAAAACGAGGCGGTAAACTTGATGAGCCCCTGTTTACCAGTCCGGAATCCTTCGAGAACGATATCGCAGAGAAGGTGCGGATTGAGGACTCCCTACTCTACCAACTACTGCAAAAACCCCAAACCGTAGCAGAGGCAATCATCATCGCCTCAAAACAATCCTCCCGGGTTCGCTCTGTGGAGGATATGAAGCTCATCCTGGCAAGCTTCTTTTATCCCGACAAAATTAAGTTCAAGGAACTCGCCCTCATATTCGCTCTGGATGTCCGAGAAATCTATCAACACGCCTTTCTCCGTCTCTCCATCCTCAGGCAAATAGTCACCAGACTTACGGGAAAACACGAAAGCTTCCAACGCCAGTTCTCAGAACATGTCCAAAAGCTGTACGGCAATATCGCCCGCCAGGGTGGATCGGTGGAGTCGGCAGAGAAACGATTGGGAGATGCCGGCGGCGCTCCGGACGACCCGGAAATGATACCTTCTCGGCCGGAGCGTACAGCGGAATCCCAGGGTTCCTCAGGACGACACCAACGGACCTCTCGTGGTTCATCAAAACCCCAAAAAGCGGCAAGCAAATCAGCAACCGGAGCCAAGGCTGAAATAAAAAAGATACCGAAGCATTATTCACGAACCGAACAGGATTCAGCCTGGAAACAATTTTCTAAGGTGGTAAAAAAATAGTATGGCCGATGTATCCTTTGCCATTGTTGGGAGTGGTATCCACGGGGTGTTCTCGGCTCTCTCCCTCATTGCTTCCGGGGAGTATGTTCGGGAAGACTTGGCCATCATTGATCCACACCCGAACCTGCTTCACCAATGGACCCAGGCGGCAGCCGCTACAGGAATGCACTTTCTCCGTTCCAGCAGCTCCCATTCCATCGCCCCTAATTTTCACAGCCTCAGATCCTTTGCCCGGGACTACTGGCATACCCAGATATGCATCACCGAGGACGAATACGCCCACATTCCGGGAGCCGAGGCAGAAGCCCGCGCCGCCTTCCTGATGCCATACAACAGGCCCTCGGTATCCTTATTCAATGCACACGCGAAGGCGCTCATAGACCGTCACAGCCTTGAACGAAGCCATATCCGAGGTACCCTCGTCCGCCTTCATCCGGCCTCCCCTGCCTCTCCCCCTCCCTGGACCCTTTTGGTCCATGATGCACAGGGGCAACCCAGGCACATCACCGCCGACCAGGTTATTCTGGCCACGGGTATCAGCAGCCATCCAGTCCTTCCTCCCTGGCATGACCGCCTCACGGCGCAATCCTTCCACGTGTTAGCACCTCCGCGCCAGGGGATCCCTTCCCGTAAAAACCGCCATGTCACTGTTTTGGGTGGCGGGCTCAGCGCCGGCCAAGCCGCCATTGATGCCCTTGAGGAAGGCGCCTCCTCGGTTTGCCTCATGAGTCCCCATCCCCTGGAGGTACAGCGCTTCGACTTTAACCCCTGCTATGTGGGTCCCAAATGCGCCGACAGCTTTTCCCAAGCCACGGAAAATAGCACCCGGGTAACAGAGGCCCGGCGCAGCCGCTACCCCGGTACCATGACCAGGGAAATAGCCAAGCGTCTTGAGGTTTTAGCTGAAGAAAAGGGCATAACCCTAGAAACCGAGTCCATTCATAACGCCGAAGGATCAACCCTGTATGGAGCACGTAAAAACTACCCGGTGGATCTGCTGCTTTACGCCACAGGATACCAAAGCGGCAGCGGAGGCGACATTATTAACACCCTCGCCGTGGACTTACAGGCTCCGATATCTCCCGGCGGGTACCCCCAGCTCAGCCCGAACCTTGAATGGCAACCACGGCTCTTTGTTATCGGGGCTGCCGCGTTAGGCCGTGTAGGACCCGGTGCGCCGAATCTCATCGGTGCCCACCTTGCAGCCCGGCGGATCTTACCAGCCCTGGGAATTCCCTTCGCCTGGAGAACAGGGGGAAGGAGAGCTTTTGATGAAAACTAGCCGCCTATTTTTTGCCTGGGAGATTCAAATGCCACCGGGTAGGAACATACACCTGATTTCCAGCGCCCTCTCGGACCTCACGGAAGGGCAAGACCCGCTATTTCGCCCCGTAATGCCCCGAAACTACCATGTCACCGCTATTTTTCTGGGGAATCAACCCGATGAACTCATCCCCTACCTGAGCAAATGCCTTATGGAGTTCAAACCCCAATATACCGAACCGCTCCTTGTCCCGGTACGCGGCATCGGCGGTATGCCCAGCCTCCAAAAGCCGAACAGCTTTCACATCAGTCTAGAGGACCCGGGCAAGCGCCTCGAATCCCAGAAGGCAGCCTTGGAACACCGTCTGTTAACCATGAAACCCGACCCGGCACTTCAGTGGTCCCCGGAAAACCGGCCATTCCGTCCCCACCTCACCCTGGGGTATAAACGGAAGCACACCGATTACGCCGAGCTCGCTGAGGTTCTCACCCTTTTCGGAGTGTCCTGGCAGGCTCTGGTGCCTGAACTCCGGAAGGGTCTGAGCCTAGCCCCGGTCCCCCGTCTTTTTAAGAGCACTCTCCTGCCCGAGGGGCCCCGATACCAAACCCTTGCATAATCCCGGATTGGGCACCCCCTGTTCCGAGCCGAATTTCGGTGGAACATGCTGCAAAGGACACCAGATATAGGGGAGCAACCTATAAGCCCACCCATGGGTGGTGTCGCCGGGGTGCAATGGTACAAGCTTTGCGCACTAAATAGTACTTACGCACCACCAAAAACCGGCTTAGCCTGCAACCAGTTAGGCCTATGGCCGTCCGGCCGAGCCTATTTCCTCCAGCAGCAGCTTGGTCGCCCGGGTAATCTCTCTGGCAGCCGGACTATCCTGGAGCCCCACGACCACTCCCAATCCGCTGTGAAAGAGATCAGTCACAACACGGTGCACCAGTTTTGCGTAGGCCTGGCGGTTATATCCCCCGCCATCAGATGCCCGGTCATCCGTTGGGTAGGTAAAGAGGAACTGCTCCAACCCCTGACTCTCGGCAATTCGCACAAGCTGTTTTTCTGCTATAGGAAAAAGCTGTTTAACCACTTCCACAATTCTGGACCGGAATGAGGTATTCCCATCCAGGACTCCTCTGATTTGGGAATACCTGTCCCGTACTGCGCCCTCAGGTCCGGGTCGCCGGGGGACTGCCCCGCGGACGATCCTGAGCAATGCGGGATGATCCAGTAGTTTCAGGAGGCTATAATAAAAGAGCAAAAGCCCTCCGGTGTTGCGTACCAGGGGATTCTCCCCGAGGATGGAGGACTGCTTTAGCTCCTTTAACAGGACTATCAGCCGGTACTCGAAGGACTGGCGGATTCCCCGGAGCTGGGTGGGCGCCGAACAATCGTAGTACCGATACAACACCTCCCGTGCCTGATATGCCCCGGTTCTGCCAGGCTGGGAACCAACCAGATTCAGATATTCGGTCAGAGCATCAGCGACCCGGGGCTCTTCCCAGATGCTGCTGTAGCCAAGGACATCTTCCAGATAGGATCGAAGTTCCTCCTTACCCGGTCGAGAACCCAGGGCAATGAGTCCGTACCGTAAAAGCCTTCTAAAGGCAAGGGGCAGGGCATCCAAGGCATTAATGGAACAATCCTTGCCGGCCTCGGGGGTTAGCTGTTCAGTCAACAGGGTGAGAGCACCCTCACATCGGTAGAGTAATTGCAGGGTAAAATCAGGTTCGGTGAGCAAGAGGTTAAGAGCCTGATCCGGAGGGATCCATGCATCCTGGGTTATGCCACCGGGTATTTCTGCGGGGAGCTGAAGCTCCGGCGGAACGAACCTATTGTAGTTTCCAACAACGTCCCGGGCATTAAACGCTGGATCCCCATGAGGCTCGAAGCGGTTATGCCAGAACCGGAAACGGACATGAGGATTCACCTCCAATGCAGCCTTCATATATCCACCGGCGCTCACATGACTGGTGGGTTCCGGGTTCAGAACGATAATCAGCTCCTGGATGTAGGGCAACAGGTACAGGTTTTCCTGATTATGAATTCCCGCAGGAAGGTCAAGAATCAACACATCATAGTCATCAAGCAACCGGGGCCACAGCACCTGGAAAACCAAATTTCTCAGCTGCTTCACCTCCATCTCTTTCAACTTGGCCCGGGGAAAGAGGATATGAAGATTCCGGGAAAATACCACCCGGTAATCCTCCAGATTATTGGAAGAATACCCCTGAGGAAGGGCGTCAATCCTGCTCTTCGGGATATCCAGAACAATACCAGTATTCGAAAGGGGGTCCATATCTAAAAGCCCTACCCGCAGTCCGGATGAGGCTGCAGATAGGGCAATATTTACACTGACGGTGGACTTACCGACCCCACCCTTCCCGGATCCGACAGCCACCAGAGATCCTGGTGATTTTGACGTTCCGCCGGATGGGGAGGGTGTTTTACGCTGGAGCACTTTCATGGTGCCACCATAGCCTTTTTCGCCCATTTTAGGAAAGAAGAACCCGCTCTTTCTCTTCAATAAATTGATTGCGGTACAACCGGTGGTATATACCCTCGGCGGCCATCAGCTCCCGGTGGGTTCCGTCCTCCATAATCCGCCCCTTGTCGATCACAAGAATTCTGTCAGCATCCACAATGGTTGAAAGCCGGTGGGCAATAACAAAACTCGTCCTATGACTGAGAACCTTCTGAATAGCCTGCTGAATCAGCAGTTCGGTCTCAGTATCGATGGAGCTGGTAGCTTCATCGAGAATAAGCAATGCAGGATCAGCCAGGACCGCTCGGGCGAAGCTGATGAGCTGTTTCTGTCCCGTGGACAATAAACCGCCTTCCTCGCCGACCGGAGTATCATACCCCTTGGGAAGCTGGACAATAAACTCATGAGCCATGGCGGTTTTAGCCGCTTCTTCAATCTCCTGGTCCGTCGCATCCAGCCGCCCGTACCGTATGTTATCCCGAATACTCCCGCTAAAAAGCTGGGGACTCTGCAGTACATAACCCAGGTTCCCGTGAAGGCAGGCCTGTCCATATTCATGGTAGTCCCGGCCGTCGATCAGAATCCGACCGGAGCTGGGTTCAAAGAACCGGCATACAAGATTCACTATGGTGCTTTTCCCCGAACCGGTTGCCCCGACGAGGGCGATGGTCTGTCCGGACTCAACCCGAAGATTGAAGTGTTCTAACACCTGTTCGCCCTTCTCATAGGTAAAACTGACATCCTTGAACTCGATCTCTCCCCGAAGCTTGGGCCAGGCCTGGTATTTTGGGGTGATTGTATCGCCGTAGCGCTGGATGATTTCCTGGCTGTCGGTTATCTTCGCCTCGGTCTCCAGCAGGTTAAATACCCGCTCTCCTGCAGCCCGGGCGGACTGCAGCTCGCTGAACACCCTCGCCAACTCCCGTAAGGGATCGAAAAACTGGGCTGTGTAGGAGAGAAAGGCCGCCAATGTCCCGAAGGTGATTATCTCCATATTCACCCGGATACCACCGTTCCACAGGGCTAAGGCGGTACCGATAGCCCCGAACACCACCACCACCGGCTGATACAGGCTTGAAAACAGAGCGCTTTTTACACTCATGAAGTCCATACGCCGGGTATAGTGGGCAAATTCATCACAGGCATCCTGCTCGCGGCTCAGACTCTTTGTGGTTGCCGCCCCCATGAGTCCCTCGTTATAGCTGGCGGTGAGCCTGCTGTTGGTACGCCGGACCAGACGCTGGGAGCGTAGGATTTTTGTCTGAAAAAACCGGCTGATCCATACCAAGAGGGGAACAACCGACAGGGTCACCAGGGCAAGCTGCCAGTTCAGAACCAGCATAATCACCACAATCCCGGTGATGGTAGTGAAACCCCAAACAATATCTACGAAGCCCCAGCTAATGGTCTGACCGATCTTCTGGATATCACTGGTTAGCCGGCTCATGAGCCAGCCGCCAGGGGTCTTATTAAAGTAATTCAGTTCCAGATCCTGGAGATGCCGGAAACTCCGGTTTCGAAGATCGTGCATAATTGCCATCTCCAAGTATCCAGCGAGCATGATCAGCGCCAGGACGTTTATTCCCTGCCACAATACCACAGCCAAAAAGCCGATAATAAATCCTTCTAGGCCTTGGATGGTTCCCGGTACGATAAACCGGTCCACCGCTTGTTGTGTCCAGAGGGCGAAGGTAGCATCGATACCTCCGACCATGATCATCACCAACCCCAGGGCCGCCGTTTGCAGGCGGTATGGCCTGAGGAAGGGAAGCAGCCTTCGAACGAAGGGCTGCTTGGTTTGTTTTCTCTTTTTTCGTCTGCCTTCCATAGTTTACACCTCTATTCCTTGGTTCTGGAGAGCATGAAGTCTTGAGAACAAGCCGTCATGCTCCAGAAGCTGTGCAGGACTGCCCTGCTCCACAAGCCGTCCGTTCTCCATGACCAAGACCAGATCGGCCTTCATCAGGGTCGACAACCGATGACTGATAAGCATCACCGTCCGGTCGGAGGCGCGTTTACGGATCGCCTCCTGTACAGCCCGGTCGGTTTCGGTATCCAGAGCTGATAGGCTATCGTCGAATATGAGAATCGGCGCCTGGGCCACCAGAGCCCTGGCAATAGCCACCCGCTGTTTTTGTCCACCCGAAAGGGTTACCCCGCGCTCACCCACCGGGGTATCATATCCCGCCTCGAAATCCACGATGGACTGGTGGATGGAAGCATCTCGGGCAGCCTCAAAGATCTCAACCTCGCTGATATTCCGAGCTCCAACCCCGATATTCCTCTTAATGGTTTTGGCATAGAGAAAGGGCTCTTGGAGCACCAGACTCACCTGGCGTCGTAACCATGCCTTGTCAAAATCCTGGAGTGGCACCCCATCTATACTGATACTTCCCTGGGTAGGGGCGTAAAACCCCGCGATCAAACCCACCAGGCTCGTTTTTCCTGAGCCGGTATGTCCCAGGATTCCCACCGTCTGACCGGACTCTATGGTGAAATTCAGATCCTGTAATACGGGGCTTCCCGGTTCATACTCAAGGCTTACCCCCTTGAACTCAATGGCTCCCGTCAGTTTCTGGCGAATTCCCTGGGGATTCATGGACTCAGGCTCCTGGTCTAGAATTTCCTGAATACGCTCCATGGCAACAAAGGCCTTCCCCATGTCCACCAAAACACGCCCCATCTGCCGCACCGGCCATAAAATCATCCAGACCGACGAAACAAATAAGATGAGGGTTCCAATGGTGACCGTCCCCTGGACGGCCCAGAGGGTTCCCACACAGATAACAGCCAAGACCTGGGTCAAACTCATAATGTCCGTACTGGCCCAGAAGGCTGCGAACCACTGGATAAGCCGCATCGTTACCCGGCGGTAGTCCTCATTTAATGCCCTGAAGCGGCCGTATTCGTACCCCTCCCGACCAAAGGCCCGTACAACCCGGATGCCGGTAAGATGTTCCTGAACCATGCTGGTCAGAGCAGCCTCAGCCTCATCGCTGCGACGAAAAGAACTCTGAATCTTTCCGAAGAACAGGATACTGGCCACCGTCGCCAGGGGAATAATGGGCATGGCTACCCAGGCTAACTCCACATGCACCTGGAAGGTCACCACCAAACTGACGGTAACGAGAAATATGGCATTTCCCACCTGTACCAGCTGCAGGGCCAAAAACTTCCGCACCGTATCCACATCGCTGGTACACCTCTGCAGCAGATCACCCTTTTCACTCCGGGCATGGTATGCGAAGGGCAGATACTGTAGGTGATGGTAGAGGCGATTCCTGAGGTCCCGGGCGGAACCCTCGCTGGCCTTAGCAGCCAGGTACCCCGATAGGAATACGAATATACCCTGAACCAGCGCGGAGGAAACCAGCAAAATTCCGGGTATCCACAACCGCTGTGAGAGGACCTCCCGTCCGCCTAGGGCGGTAAAAAGCCAGATAATCTCCCGCCGCCCGGAGAATGCTTCCGTGCCAATCACCGAGTCGATGGTTGCCCGGAGAATGAGGGGGCTGTAGTAGGCGAAAATCGCCCCGAATCCCATGAATAAGATGGCTACACCGTACATGAGCCGGTATCCCTTCATCATGTTCCAAATTTTTTGTAGGTTGTTCATAACAATTCTCTTTTGTCTTCCATTGCTGATTCCATTCAGCAAGCTTCACGAATACCATTTGAAGGATGCTCTACCCGGGCTTCCCCGGATACCCGGGGACACAGGTTCTGCAGGTACGGCATTATTCCTGGTTACCGGGTGCAGGGCCCATGCACAGCCGGGTTGAATGTATTGAATCCAATACATAGCCCGGAACGGTAGCCAAACCGAACCTGAGTCTGGATAGTGAGACGGCGAAACTGTGTAATAGGTGGATGCGATTACCCAGTCTCCAAGATCTGGAGCCGGGCTGATGAACCTCTAGGGTTTCATCAAGAGAAGGTGTCCCCTTGGAACGTCCGCATCATGCCCGTATACGCAGCGTGCCGCGTTCACATCACCAACACTCATACCGATGTAACTAATTGCTAACTGCGCACTCTTCAACATGAATGACGCTCCTTTCTTAATATATAGGGTGCTAAATGGTATACCGCAGAGATTCACTTTATCAATAGGTTTTAACAACTTTTTTGTGGATACCTGCGGTTTTTTTTAAGAAAAGACCATAAAAATGATCCCGCTCGTGGGTGTTAGGCCTCGGAAATGTAGGGAATTAGGGCATCCGGGCGGGGAAGTACCGCAAGACACCGGTCCCGAACCCAGGATTCCACGGGTCCAAGATCGGGTACGTGAATCACCCCGAGACCAGCAGCCTGGGCAGCGAGAAGCCCGCTTTGGGAATCCTCCAAGCCCAGGGCGTCTCCGGGAGACACCCCCAGCCTGCGGCACAGGGTCAGGTATATTTCAGGATCTGGTTTATTATGCCGCACCTGATCCCCTGTGACGATCCGGGCGAAAAATCCGGATAACCCGGAGGATTCAAGCTTTGCGGCAGCATAGGGATTTTGGGTTGAGGTTGCCACCCCCAGGGTGATTCCACGGCTCTGAGCCCAGTCCAAGAGGGTTTGGACACCCGGTTTAACGGGTACCCCCCGGGAAGCGTAATAGGTTTTGGTATAATCAAACCGAAGGTCCAAAACCCGGTCATAGGGGTAATCCGGACCCAGGATCGATAGGAATAGTTCTTTAGTCTGCTGATCGCTGCGGCCAATGGCCTTGACCATGAGCTCCCGGGGTATGGGATGCCCCAGATCCTCGGCAGCCTTAGACCATTGCTCCAGGGCGAGGGCCTCGCTGTCGATGAGTAGCCCGTCCATGTCGAAACACATAGCTTGGGGCGCATTCAACGGTTTGGAAGGGAACCGATACTGGGGAGCCATTGTCCGGGTCAAACCTGGGGATCCGGTATCGGCGAGGCGGTTTCAGAATCCTCCGGAGGGCGGGATCCGGCCTGGTCGCTCTGCTGTTCCAGGTAAACAAGGAAATCCTCCGCAGGCATCGGTCGGGCAAAAAAGTAGCCTTGAAAGATCCGTACACCCTCGTTATAGAGGAACTCAGCCTGTTCCTTGGTTTCCACCCCCTCGGCGATGGCGTCAAATCCCAGTTCCTTGGCCATAGCAATAATGGTCCGGACGATAGCCTGACTTTTTGCATCATCGGTAACCTTTTTAATAAAGGATTGATCGATTTTCAGGTGCCCGACGGGCATCCGGTGTACGTAGGAGAGGCTGGAATAGCCGGTGCCGAAGTCATCCACAGCAAATCGGATTCCCTTGTTATGGAGTTTCTGCATGAGACTGATAATCCGCATGGGTTCTTCAATCAATGTGCTCTCGGTTATCTCTAACCAGAGTTTGTCCGGCGGAAAACTATGGTTATCCAGGATGCGCCGGATATTCTCCACGACATCCTCTGTTCTGAACTGCCGGGGAGAGAGATTTATAGAAACACCCCCCAGGGGGAGTTCCTGGGCAAACCACTGATCCAGGTGACGGGCCACGGTATACAGCACCCAATTTCCGATGGGAATGATCAGGCCGGTTTCTTCCGCCAGGGGGATGAACATTCCGGGACTAACTAATCCCAACCGGGGATGATGCCACCGGATCAGCGCTTCGGCAAATACCCTTTGCACGACGAACTCGGTACCCTCCTTGAGCACTGAGACAATAGGCTGATAGTACATATCAAATTGCTTATCCATCTCCTTAATGGCCTGGTGCTCCAGGGCCTTGATAATGGAATTCTGCAGATCCATGCGCTCTACAACCTGGTCCCTCATGCCCTCGTGGTAAATTCCGATCCCGGTGTCCTGATCCAAGGCATGTTGGAGGGCGATATCCGCATTCTGTAAGAGGTAGCTTTTGCTGTAGCCGTGATCGGGAAAAAGACTTATTCCCACGGTACAGCCGATATGTACATTGTATCCCGTAAAAATATGCGGTTGGTGAATCTCCCGGCGTAATGCCCGGGCAATTTTTTCGATGGTCTTGGTATTGTAGCTGCCCTCTACGAGAATGAGGAACTCACTCTCCCGGGTATGAAATACGTAGCGATCCCGAAACATGGTCCGCATTCGCTCACCGAGCTGGTACAGAATCCACTCACTCATCTGGGGTTTTAGAGTCCGCTGGACGGTATCGTAGTTTTTATCTAGGCGCACCAACAGGAAGGCACCGGAACGCTGGGGTTTTTCCGGGCTCTGATTACCGAAGAAATGGGCAATCTCCTTGTCCATCCGCAGATGGTTCGGCAGGCCCGTTTTGGGATTGATTTCCATGCGGCTGCGTAGTTCATTACTGCGCCGGGTCTGTTCATCAATAACCTGCAAAAGCTCCTGGGTCCGGGTAAGAAGCCCCCGCTTGTCTGCCCGAAGTTGTTTGATCTCTTCCAGCAGATCCATAACTACCTGGCGAATATCCTCTTGTCCGTCCAGCTTATGCATTAGCTGGGAGATGCTCAGCAAACCCATTAATAGTCCTATCCAACGTTCTTACTTTTGCTCTGATCACAAAATCCTGTCCTATCAGACCAGCCTAGGTTCCGGGCAAGGTCCATCGACACCCACCAGATGCAAAATCCGCCAATATTTTACTTGCATTTTCCAAGCTTTGGCGCACTATGTTGCTATTAGAGTCTCTTACCACAGCAAAGAAATCACTCTTCCCATTAGTGTACCCAGGATTATGGAATTTGTATACCGCGAAGAAAGTCCCGCGGCTTGTTTTTACTGTTCTTTAAAAGATGCTTCAATAACCTCCCATTTTTTTATACTTCGTCGAAGCCAGGCATGGAGAATCTCCGCCCGTTGGTGCTCGTCCAGCTTCCACGGAAGGGAGGACTGCCGTAGTCTGGTCGTAACATCGTATAAACAAAGAGCTGCACTCACCGAAATATTAAAGCTTTCAACAAATCCATACATGGGTATCCGGAGTGATTGGTCTGCGAGTTCAAATGCTGTTTCACTCAGCCCGGTAAGCTCGGTACCGAAAACCAGGGCAACCGGCCCGTCTTCCAGGGGCAGCTGGGAAAGCTCCAAGGCATCCCGGGAGGGAGCGGTAGCAATAATCCGGTATCCCTGTTTCTTTAGGCTCAGAAGGGCATCACGGGTATTGCCGTTGCCATCCGGCTCCGGGTTTCCATGATACCGCTGGAGGTTAAGCCATTGGCTTGTGCCCAGTTCCACATCAGGGTTAACCCGGTACCGGTTTCGATTCTCAATGATATGGACGTCCTGGACACCGAAGGCGTCACAGCTTCTCAGAACAGCCGAGGCGTTGTGGGGTTGGAATATATCCTCTAATACGACGGTAATGTATCGGCTACGATGTTCTAAAACGTCGAGCATGGTCTGCCAGCGTTGGGGTGTGACGAAGCCTGAAAGGTATTCTAACAGTGGATTCATGGTTGGGAGTGTACCAGATGAGGGCCAGGTATGGTAGCATAGCCCCATGAGAAAAAAGATTCGCAGCTATGAAAATTGCAGGGTAATCGACATCAGCCCCGGGGGAAATTCCCTATGCACCGTTCCTTCCCAGGATGCGGAGGGTAATCCCCGAGAAAAATTCGTGGAATTGGATTCACGCCAGGCGGTACCCGGGGATGTGGTTCACATTAATCTGGGAAGGAGAAAAAAAAAGGGGTTCGCCCAGGGGCAGGTGACCGACCTGGTTCAAAGCGCGGACTACCGTATCCCCGCCCCATGCCCCCACTTCGGAACCTGCGGGGGATGCCGATGGCAGCATGTACCCTATCCGATTCAGCTCGAATGGAAACACACCATGGTAGTCCAGGCCCTAACCCGCCATCTTCCTTCTTCGGGGATTCAGATTCCCGAGGTAAACCCTACTCTGCCCAGCCCGTCGGTGTGGGAGTACCGCAATAAAATGGAATACAGCTTCTCATCCCGGCGTTGGTTGGATAACCAGGAGCTTGAAGGCCCCGGGGAAGACCATACCAAAACGGACCCCCGAGCCCTGGGCTTCTTTGTTCCCGGTTATCCCGGAAGGGTCACCGACATCCGGGAATGCCATCTTCAAACGACCGAAGCCAGTGCCATCCGGAACTGGGTACGGGATTGGGCTTACCAGCATCACCTGTCCTTCTACGATCATAAAACCCATCAGGGCTACCTGAGAACCCTGGTGATTCGCAATAACAGTCAGGGCCAGTTTCTCGTAATCTTGATTACCGGGGACCACCGTCCGAACCTGGAGCAGGACTTCGTGGATCGACTCACCGCGGAGTTTCCCCGTATTCGGTCGATATACGGTATTACCAATAGTAAACTCAATGATTCCTACGCGGATTTAGAGATGCGCAACCTCTGGGGGGAGGAGTGGATTCGTGAAACCCTGGGAGATCTTGATTTCCACATTGGACCGGGCAGCTTCTTTCAAACAAATATCCCCCAGACCCCCCGGCTCTATGACCTCGCATTGCGGTATGCGGCTCCAGACCCAGCCGGTGATCTGGTATACGATTTATATACAGGCACCGGAACCATCGCGGCCTACCTCGCCGGTTCTGCCCGGGAGGTGATCGGCCTCGAGTATGTCGAGGAAGCTGTTACCGCTGCCCGGCGGAGTTGCACTGAAAACGGTATTACCAACGCAGGGTTCTATGCAGGGGATATGAAGGATCTGCTTACCCGGGAGTTTTTTGATACCCACGGGTGGCCGGATATTGTAGTGACCGATCCTCCCCGGGCAGGAATGCATCCCCAGGTTGTTCAACGCCTTCGGGATGCGAAACCGAAACGGATCGTATACGTGAGCTGCAATCCCGAAAGCCTCGGCCGGGATGCAGCACTGTTGACCCAGCCATTGCCCCAGGGCGGCCGGTACTCTATCGACGAAATTCAGCCAGTGGACATGGCCCCCCACACTCCTCACATAGAAACGGTAGTCCGATTCAGCTACACGAGTAGTCCCGAGACCGAATAACCCGGTATACAACCCCAGCCTCTCGGGAGAATGGTGTCTGCCGGGAGGTAGGGGTGGAGCTACAGCACCCCGCATGGCATCCCTGGGAGTTGTCGGGCAGACCGGTAACCCCCTCCACCCGGCCCATACGTATGAGTTGATCCAACCCGGCCTGGGCCAAGGCCCTGGATAGGCCGCAGTCCACCATGATCTGACGAAAGCAGGCCTCTCCGTGCCGGGTGAGATAGGCCCGGATGACCGCCAGGGGCCGGGATTGAGGGTCCGGACCCTGGGGTAAAGGCGGAACCCGGGTACTCACGAACCGATCCCCTGGGGACGGAATCCGGAGGAGGAGCGTCCGGCAAGCCAAAACAGCACCACCATGCCCGCCATGAGACCCAGGCTCGTTAGAATCCACCCTACATCTCCCCCCTCAAAAACCTGATAAAACAGCACCGCCACCGCCCAGGCCAGTACCAGAAGGTAGCCCCCGAGCCCCAATCCACGCAGCCGACCCATCTCCCGGATCGCAGCACCCATGGCTGCCAAGCAGGGCGTATAGATCAGCACAAAGAGCAGATAGGCGTAGCCGCTTGCCGGGGTAAACATGCGGGCAAGGCGGCCGGTGGTAATCTTGGTCTGTTCATCCTCCCGGGGCTGGCTCAGGGCGGAGAAGCCCAGGGGATCCAGCAAAGCCTCCAGGATGCCGGCAAGATTTATGGGTATACTCACGACAGCCTCCAGAAGGCGGTCACCCAGGGAATGCCCGGTATCAAAGGGCGCCTGGGGACTTGCCCCGCTCCGTCCGTCTGTGGCGGAATCCTGGGCATAGAGACTGTTCAGGGTGCCGACGATGGCTTCCTTCGCAAACACCCCGGTGAATAGTCCGACCGTGGCAGGCCAATTCTCGGACTCGATACCCATGGGTGCAAAGACGGGGGTAATGGCCCTGCTGGTTACACTGAGCAGTGAATCCTCACTGTCCTGGTTGCCGAAGCTCATCCCCCCGGGCCCCACCGCCAGGGAGTTCAGCAGGGACAGCACCGCTACTGCCAGGGCGATCACCGATCCCGCCCGGATGACGAATGATTTAACCCGGTCCAGGCTATTCCCCACCACGTATCCCAACCGGGGAGCATGGTAGGGCGGAAGCTCCATGACAAAGTGGGAACTAGCCCCCCGAAACAGGGTATGTTTGAGAAGGATTCCCGTAAGGACCGCGAGGATTATGCCAACCAGGTAGATAGAAAAGACCACCGATCCCGAGGAGCGGGGGAATAATGCAGCAACGAAGAGGGCGTACACGGGAAGCCGGGCGCCGCAGGACATAAAGGGGGTCATGAAAATGGTTGTGTACCGGTCCTTGGTGGATTCTAGGGTACGGGTACCCATTATTCCCGGAACCGTACACCCGAATCCCACGATCATCGGGATGAAGGCCTTTCCGGGCAGCCCCAGGAACTGCATAAATCGATCCATCACGAAGGCCGCCCGGGCCATGTACCCCGAGTCTTCCAAGATTGACAGCATGAAAAACATAAAAAAGATAATGGGAATAAAGGTTCCAACGGTCTGCAATCCGCTTCCGATACCGTTGGCGAGGATTTCCGTGAGCCACTGGGGACTTCCTATGCTCCAAAGCAGCTGTCCCAGGCCCTCTACCAGGAGTGCCCCCAGGGCCAGATCAAAAAAATCAATGAAGGCGCTGCCCAGGGTGATGGTGACCCAAAATACCAGGTACATAACCCCCATGAAGATGGGGATGCCCCAAAGGCGGTGCATAACAATCCGGTCTATCCGGTCGGTGAGGCTTTCCCGGGTCGAGGTGCGGTTAATGGTTTCTCGGGTTAACCCCTCGATTATGCGGTACTTCTCGTCGGCGGAGAGGATATCCGCTTCCTCTCCCATGGTTGCTTCCAAGGATCTCCGGGCCTCAACCATGGCATCCACCTCCCGGGGGGTGTAGCCGTGGTTCAGGAGCCGTCTCTGGATCCATTCGGCGTTTTCAAGAAATTGCAGGGCCGTCCACCGCGGCAGATCCGGGGACGGTACTCCGGGAAATGCCCCAGCCAGACGCCTGGGTCTCGGACCAGGGCGTCGGGGATGACCCGGGGCAGCCTGGGCCGGGGAATCTCCGGTGTGAACTCCGCTCCCCGCTGTGAGTGGGGTAAACCCCTGGATCCAGTCCTCTAAGGCCGGGCTGTACACCGGCGAAGCCTTCGGGTCGGGCACGGTTAGGGGCTCGGTAACAACCCGGCTCAGCCGGCGGATATGGGTCTTATTCGTACCCTGAACTGGAATGACCGGTACGCCGAGGCGGGCTGACAAACCCCGGGCATCGATGGTGATGCCACGCTCCTGGCTAATATCGATCATATTGAGGACGACAATCAGGGGTACGCCCAGCTCAATGAGCTGGAGGGTTAGGTAGAGATTCCGCTCCAGGTTGCTCGCGTCCAGGATGTTAATGATACCGTCGGGCTGTTCCTCCACCAGGTAGTTTCGGGCTACCCGCTCATCCTCGGTATGGGCGGTGAGACTGTAGATTCCCGGCAGATCTACCAGGGTGATTTGCATCTCGGTGTGCCCGGTTAGTTTGTCCGACTGCGGCCTCCGGGTATGGCCCATATCCAGGACCTCCCCCTGGCCGATAAAGGGCTCGGCTAAGAAAAATCCGGGTTCTGCCATGCGCAGCACACCCTCTTTTTTTTCCACCGTTACACCGGGCCAGTTCCCGATCCGGTGCTTACCCCCTGTCAGGGCGTTGAAAATAGTGGTTTTTCCGCAGTTGGGGTTCCCTACCAGGGCAAGGGTGGTAGTGCCACTCCTGTCTGATGGTCCGGTATGGTTCGATTCACGTCTTCTCATGGAATTCTACTCTTCGGATAGGTGGGAATGGTAGGCTTCTGGCTTCTCAGGGTGATTGGTCGCTGCTGCCTTCTCAAGGATCAAAATGGCCGCCTCCGCCTTCCGGAGGGAAAGACGGAACCCCCGGGATTCAATTTCCACGGGATCACCCAAGGGGGCCAGTTTACGGACCCGTAGGATGGTTCCGCGGGTCAGCCCCATGGATAGCAGTTTCTGGCGGTATGCGGGTTCTCCCGGATGGTACCCCCGGATAATCGCCTGATCGCCGGGGTGCAGTTCTGACAATGTACAGACCATGGTTACGCCTCGCTTACCGCCAGAGAGTAGCATGGTTGGGGCTGAACATGCAATAAATTGCTGCCCTTCGCGCCGGCCCGAAGAATATGTACCCTAGGATAGGTTCACCACAAATCGGCCCCGGTGGGAGGATGCCTCCAGGGCATTCAGACAAGAACCAACCTCTTCCAAGGGAATCTGGGTACATTGATCCAAGAGTTGGGGCAGGCTCCACTGGGTTGCCAGGTGTTCCCAGATACTACGCTTCTGCTCCAGGGGGGTGTCCGCACTGGCAATACCCCGGAGAGTGATGCCCCGGAGAATGAAGGGATACACAGTCATCTGAAGGTCACCGGAAAGGACGTTTCCGCAGGATGTAGCAGCTCCCCCGAACTTCAATGAGCGCAGCACCCGGGTAAGAGCCGAGTCCCCGAGGGTATCAACCGCTCCTGCCCACTCCTGGGGTAACAGGGGCTTGTTCCCTGAAGCATCAAATTCATCCCAAAAAAGCACCCCCTCGGCTCCCAGACTCCGCAGCCAATCAGCCCGGGATTCGTGATGGGTCAGGGCCCACGCGGAGTACCCGAGTTTCGAAAGAATCTGGACGGCTATGCTCCCTACCCCGCCGGAGGCTCCGGTCACCAGCACCGGTCCGGAATCCGGGAATACAAAGGAGTGCTGCAAGGCATGAATACATAATCCGGCGGTGAGCCCGGCTGTGCCCAGGGCCATGGCCGTCCGGGCATCCAGGCCCCCAGGCATGGGAAGAACCCATCCAGCCGGAACCCGGATGTACTGCCCGAAGCCACCGGGAGTATTCATACCCAGGTCGAATCCGCACACGATCACCTCATCCCCGGGACCAAACCCCGCCCCGGATCCCTCCACGACCTCCCCGGCAGCATCGATGCCCGGAACATGGGGATACTGCCGGGTCACCCCCCGGTTTCCCCGGGAACTGAGCATATCCTTGAAATTCAGAGAGCTTGCGTGAACCCGGATGAGCACCTCCCCGGCAGGAAGGTCTGTGGTGTCCTTGGTTACTATCTCTCCTGTGAAGGATCCGTCTGATTTCTGAGAAACCTCATAGGCTCGGTATTGCATCCCCGCCTCCTTGGCTGTAATGTAGTCTCCATGAATCAAAAGGCATTTCTCACCGGCGTCAGGCTGGGGATTCCCGTGTTCATCGGATACTTCCCCACTGCCCTCGCCTTCGGTCTGTTGGCGCGGCAGGCCGGAATGACAACAGCTGAAGCCTTTGCCTTCAGTGTAACAAACTTCGCGGGTGCAAGCCAATTCATCGCGGTGAACCTCTATCAATCAGGGGCAGCCCTGGGAGAAATCGGAATCGCAGCCCTGATGATCAACCTGCGCTACCTTCTCATGAGCGCAAGTCTGGCCCCCAAACTCAATCTGCATCGCTCCTGGATCAAACCCTTTATCGCCTACGGTATCACCGATGAGGTTTTCAGTTTGGCATCGACGTACGTCGGCACCCCGGCTGCAGATACCGGGGCAGGTCCGGCTGCCGTGGTACCCAAGGAACAAGACCAGGGAACCCCGAGGGGAACTAATCCCTCCCCCCGATCCCTAGGCAGTTCCTTTATGACCGGGCTTATCATCACCTCCTGGTCGGGCTGGGTGACTGGCACCCTGGCAGGCTCCTACTTCGGCATGTTTCTGCCCCAGGCGCTACAGGAGAGCTTTGTCATTACCCTCTATGCCCTGTTTACCGCTATCCTGGTAGACGAAAGCAAACGGAGCCTCAGAATAGTCCCGGTTGCCGCCCTGGCCGCCGGTCTCAACACTGTCCTGGTATTAGGCCTGTCCCTCAGCCAAGGGTGGGCATTCGTCATATCGATGATCATCGCTGCCGGAGCCGCAACCCTCTGGACCCCTCCGGCCCATCCACAGGAGATGCAGGAGGAAATGCCATGAGATGGGAAATACTACTGTTAATGCTGGTCACGGCCGGAGGAACCTACCTCCCCCGCGCCCTCCCCCAGATCTTTCATAGTTCCCGAACCCTTCACCCCAGACTGGTCACCTTTCTGGAGTACCTTCCCACTGCGGCCCTGGGAGCCCTGATTCTGCCCGGCACCCTCCTCGACTTCTCTCATAATCCCTGGGCGGGTATCGCAGGGCTTGGGGCAGCCGGACTGGTAGCCTGGATCCGACCTGGGCTCATACTCCCCACGGTCTGTGCGATTGCCGTGACCTACGGAGGGCTGGTTCTCTGGTAATCCGGGAAACCCGAGAAGAGTGGTTTTGCCCGGGTGTTAGGGTGATTCGAATGCCTCCCCCAGATTCATCACCCCAGCCACCCCTCCGGGGATGACCTCCAGTCCGACCCTGTAGATTTTCCCGGAAAACTACCCTATAGTTACCATATGAACACAGAAACAGAACGCCGGCGTGCGCCGCGATACCGGCTCCACCAGCTTGTACACCTCGATATGGGTAGGGAGGATTTCATTCCCGCGGATGGTTTGAATATCAGCACCACCGGTCTGGCCTGCCTCACCGATCTCGCCCAGGATGTCGGTTCCAGAATGTTCACCATGTTTCAGCTTGACCCGTCTTCGGAAGAAAGCCTGGTAAAATGCGAGGGCATCGTCTCCCGCTGCGATGCTAAACCCAACGGCGAGTTTGAAATAGGAGTAGAATTTACCGACATTCTGGAATCAGATAAAAGGAAGATCGAAGAGTACTTAACTCAGGCCTAATCGGCTCCCTTCTCCCGGGGGCCCTCCCTATCACTGGATTGGTCCGGGTTCCCGGGGTAACCGAAGCCCGCCTCCCCAGCTTCCCGCCGTATCGGCATTTGGGCATTCAATCCCTGGATGGCGATGCGGGTTTCCCGGTTCAATTCCGGAATGACCCGGCTCCAAAGGTTCGACATATCCGGATCGGAAAACCGGTGGGCAGAATACACCATCCGGGATTCAAACCCCCGGCGTACCTTATGCATGGATCCCACCCCGGGATCAAAAAACTCCATACCTCTTTCAATGGCCCAGGCCTGGGGCTGGTAATAACAGAGGTTGAAATGAAGGAACCCCCGGTCCGTCTCCGTTCCCCAGTACCGCCCGAACAATCCCCTACCGGAATCCCCCAGAAAAGCCATGGCCTCGGGGTCCGCTTTCCATTCCCGGCCGGGGGCTGCTCCCCCGGAGGATGCGCCCCGGTGGGAATCACCATAGGCAGCCAGCAGGGAAATATACTCCGGCTTATATCCCCCCAGGATAGAAAAGAAGCGGGGTGTCAGGAACCGTGCTGCCATAGGACCGAACTGGGTATTCGTCCTATCGTAGAATCGGTACATGGACTGCCAAGCCTCGGGCGGAGCCTCATCCCCCGGTATAGCACGGAATGAGAATCCGGACTCCCGGTTAACCCGGCACTCCCGGCGGATGTTCCGGCGCTGATTCTTTCGGAAGACTTGCTCCACATAGCTGTCAAAGTCAGGATAATTCCGGTTTTGCCAGATAAATTGGTGGTGCCCCCAGAGGTGGTACCCCCGATCCCTAAGGAATGCTGCGAACCGGTCATCTAAAAACAAGAATGCGATCTGGGCGAGTCTCTCTTCAGCCACGATCTCTTCAGCCTGGTCGACCAGGGTATGCCAAACCGTCACCTCGTCCTCGCTGCCCTGCTCTATCAAATCCCCCCGTGTTAAAACCCCTAGCCCCTTAACCGGAGTAGCCGGCACGGTTGCCACCAGCTTCGGAACATAGGGACTGCCGAGGCGCCGGGCAATGTCATACCAGCCGAAATCAAAGAACAGCTCCCCCCAACTGGTGTCTCTCCGGTAAAAAGGCAGGGCCGCGACCAACACAGGCCCCGATTCACCGGAGGTCCACAACGTAATGATGCGGGGATCCCAGCCAGTCTGCGGACCGATGGATCCGGATTCTTCCAGGCTGGCAAGCCAGGACCAGGTAAAAAAGGGGTGAGCTATATCCAGGGTAAGGGGATTCCAATCCCCCGGGGCAATATCAAGAATAGTCGAGAACACCTTACACGAAATATCCATACCAGAAACCTACTGCCCTTTCCGCCGCCGGGCAAGAGACGCGGAGAAGCTACGCTCCCAGGAGAGCGCGTTCCAACCCACCTAGCTGCGGGGGGTTGCCAGGATGGAAAAAACTGGGTATATTCCGCGGGAATTAAAAACGTGACTGCCGCATCATACGTTGTACGCTTTTTCATCCCCAGTTTTGCAGACTCACGAAGCGATAGAACAGATTTGGAACCCAAAGCCCCGTCGGCCCGACCGGCCGAACCGCATAAACAGTGCTTCCGGTACCGGTTCCACAAAATCTGTCTACAAAACGAACAACCTCTATGAAAGAGAAGGGTATGAAAACACTCCTTACGCTCATGTTCTGTGTTCTGGCTGGAACCGCCGGGGCCGCCGATCTATCCCCGGGAAGCAACCTCGCGGTTTCCCCCGGTCTGGAAGGACCCGGGGATTCTCACTTTACCGTAACCGCCTACGCCCCCGGATATGCCCTGGGCCGCATTTCCGAGGAACATCTGCGGCTGGTGGACCGGATTATTTACTTCGGTATCGGAATCCGGCCGGATGGCAGGGTGGCCATGCCTCCCCAATCCGATATGCTTCTACTCCGGGACTGGCATGAAAAGTTCGGCATTTCCATCTATTTAGGGGTAGTGGACCACGAGGGAGCCGGATCAACTCCAAACCAGGGCTTCGGACGGATTCTACGCTCCCCAACCTATGCAGAACGGTTTCGTGGATCCCTCGATGAGGCCCTTACCGCCGGCCCCTTCGACGGCGTCGATATAGACTGGGAATGGCCCGCATCGGGCTGGGAAACCGAGGAATACGGCCGTTTTTTATCATCCCTTGCAAAGGACCTCAGACAAAAGCAACACGGCCTGTCTATTGCTGTAAGTCCATGGCAGAACATCCCCTGGCAGGCAAGCATCGGGCTCTCTGCTGTTCATTTGATGCTCTATGATAATCCCGGCAGCCACAGCACCCTGGAAGATATGCAGCGGGATATCTCCTCCTTTGTGGCACGAACCGGCATTCACCCCCGGAAGGTAAGCGCAGGCCTTCCCTTCTATGCCCGGGGTCTTCCTACCCATGGGCGGCAATGGAGTCAGGCAGTAAGCTACCGAACCCTCATATCCCGGTACGGCGCCATGCCCACCGAAGACACCCTCCAAGGGTATGCTCTGAACTCCAGAAATACCATCATAGCCAAGACCGAGTACGCCCTGGCCCGCGGTCTCGGAGGCATCATGATCTGGCACCTTGGAATGGACAGTGCCGGTCCGGCGTCCCTTACCCGGGCGATACGCCATACTGCAACCCTGGCAGCACTCTCCCCGAGGGTGGCCACAGCCTCGGGGGGAGGGGTTCCCCCGGAGGGACAGGACCTTACCTCCTCGGGGACCGGTCTACCCCAGACCCCCAAACCGGATCATACCGACGATCCGCGCCCCCTGGCAGTACTCTCGGGCAGGCTCTACCAATCAACCCAAACCCGGAGACGCCAACAGCGATCCCCCCTGGGGCTACCAGATCCCGTCCACGGCCTTGTTCCCCGGGCACGCCAGTTTCTCCGCCTGCGGATGGAGGATCATTGGTGGTGGGAGCATCCCGATTGGCCGCTCTTCGTTCCGGGCTTGTAAGCCCACGAAGGTATTTCTTGCCTCTATGAATTTCTGTGCATATTTTGCATACCATGAGCGATATAATGACCATACGCGGCCTCACCAAGGATTACGGAACCATCCGGGCCGTTGATTCCATAGATTTTTCCATCCCTGAGGGGATCTGTTTCGGTTTGCTCGGTCCCAACGGGGCGGGTAAAACAACAACCATCGAGATGATGGAAGGCATACTGACCCCAACCGCCGGTCAGATAACTTTTCGGGGAAAGGAACTTGATACGCGGTTTCGGGAACGCATCGGTATTCAGTTTCAGTCCACCGCACTCCCGGAATTTATTACCGTCCGGGAGACCCTGGAACTCTTCTCGGCGTTCTATCCCAATCCCAGACCCATGGATGAGGTAATACGCCTCTGCTCCCTGGAAGACATCCTGGAACAGGATAACCGTAAACTCTCCGGGGGACAGCGGCAGAGAATGCTCCTGGGACTGGCCATCATTCCCAAACCGGAAATGATCTTCCTTGATGAGCCCACCACCGGATTAGACCCCCAGGCCCGGCGAAATTTCTGGGATCTCATCCAGGGTATTAAAAAAGAGAAAACCACCATCTTACTCACAACCCACTACATGGATGAGGCGCAAATCCTCTGCGACCAGATTGCCATCATGGATCACGGGAAGGTATTAGAACTGGACACCCCCCAGCGGTTGCTCGCAAAGCACTTTGATGGTGCTCTAGTCCGCATACCCCGGGAGGGAAATAGCACCATACCCGATCGCCTCAGCGCCCTGGCTCACACCGAAATTCTGGATGACCACGTCGCGATAACAACATCGAATCTTGATACCACGGTAAAACACCTCCTAGAAGCGGGTATTAATCTGGAGGGTCTATCCATCCACAAACCGAACCTGGAAGACCTATTCATCAAACTGACCGGCTCCTCTCTCAGGGCCTAACACAGAGAACAGTAAGGAGATCGTCATGAAACATTTTTCAGCAATGGTTAAGGCCCGCACCATGGAATTTCTACGGGACAGGGGAACATTTTTCTGGAACCTCCTCTTCCCCATCGTCTTGGTCGCAGGGTTCGCCTTCGCGTTTTCGGGAGGCGAAGACACCCTTTTCACCGTCGGTACCCTGAGACAGGATACCTCCGCGCAGACCGACGTCGGCGTCCCCCAGGCTATGGAGGATTTCTTAGACATCCCCCAGATTGAGGTCATCAAGTATGACGGCCAAAAAACCGCCGATGAACTGGTAGAGCTCGTCCGGCAGCATCAACTCGATATGGCGGTGGATTTCCAAACCCGGGAGTACTTCATAAACGACCAATCGGCCAACGGTCCAATTCTCAGGCGGTTGTTAGCGGGTATTCAGGGTGATTCCAATGCCTCAGCAATCCAGTTCAACGAACAGGCAGTGAGCGGCGAGCCTATCCGGTACGTCGACTGGCTGGTTCCCGGGGTCATCGGCATGAACATGATGTTCAGCTGCCTTTTCGGGGTCGGCTTCGTAATAGTCCGGTACCGGAAAAACGGGGTGCTTAAACGCTTGAAAGCAACACCCGTATCCGCCTTTAGTTTTGTCAGCGCTCAGATGGCCAGCCGGCTGCTCATTGTAGTGGTCACCTCCATCGTGGTTTACACCGGCACCAATCTCTTCCTCGGATTCACCATGCGGGGCAGCTACCTGAACCTGCTTCTCATCACCATGCTCGGTGTGGTAGCCATGATTAGCCTCGGCCTGATTTTCGCGGCTCGGATAAAAAGCGAGGAACTCGCCAGCGGGTTGATGAACCTGATCACCTTTCCCATGATCATCTTCTCCGGGGTGTTTTTCAGTCTGGAGGGAACGCCGCAAATTCTCCAGAATGCTGCGGTAATCTTTCCCCTCACCCACTTCATCCAGGGAGCCAGAAGCATCATGCTGGAAGGGGCAGGTCTGCCTCAGCTAATCCCCAATATCCTGTATCTCCTGGGATTCACCGGCGTCAGCCTGGCTATTAGCTCTGCCCTCTTTAAGTGGGAATAAGCCCTGGGGCGAATCAGCGTTGCCATTCTACTACGGGAGTGCGGTTCAACCGGTTGCACACTCCCCAAAATTTCACACATCCTGGAAACGCGGTAACAAAAAACAGCCTTGCAAGGTCCCCCAACTCCGGGGCCCCTAGCAAGGCTGTTGTATATGCGGCTCACACGCCGATGCTTAGCGGCTTCAAATCACCCTAGCTTACCAAGAGAAGAAGCGCTTAAAAAATCCATCACCCTTCTCCTCGGGATCGTGAAACTCGCCGTAGGATAACAACCGTCTGCTGCGCTCCTTTAGGATGGTCTCGATCTTTTTTCCCGATAGGTTTCGGTAGGTTGAAAGAATGGTCTCCTTCATCCGGGCGGCAACAAAATTGAGATCGCTATGGGCTCCGCTGGGGGGTTCGGTTATGACCCCGTCAACTATTCCAAGACTCAAGAGGTCCTTGGCGGTAATCTTCAGCAACCCGGCAGCCATCTCGGCCTTCTTTGCGTCCCGAAGCAGGATGGAGGCACAGCCCTCAGGAGAAATGACGGAGTACACCGAGTTCTCGAGCATAAAGACCTTGTCCGCCACAGCAATACCGATGGCTCCGCCGGATCCGCCCTCACCGATGATGGTGGTGATGACCGGGGTTTTAAGGACGGAAAACTCCTTAAGGTTTCGGGCAATAGCCTCGCTGATACCCCGCTCCTCGCTGGTTAGACCTGGGTAGGCGCCCATGGTATCCACGAAGGTTATGATCGGCCGGCCGAATTTCTCTGCCTGGTGAGCAAGACGCAGGGCCTTCCGGTACCCCTCAGGCTGGGCCATACCGTAGTTGCGGCGCATGTTTTCCTTCATGTTCTTCCCGCGCTGATGCCCGATGAAGGTGAAGGCTACCCCGCCGATCCGGGCGATTCCCCCGACCATGGCAGGATCATCACCGAAGTAGCGATCTCCAAAGAGTTCCATGTACTCATCGCTCATCCGCTCAATGTATTCCAGGGTAGTGGGCCGCTGGGGATGCCGGGCAAGTTCTACCCGCTGCCAGGGACTGAGATCCGAAAGCTCCCCCTTCTCTAGTTTCGCAGACATCCTCGCCAGATCTTCGCTTATATCGAGTTGATGGCGGTTTGCCAGGCTCTTAAGTTCTCGGATTTTTTTCCGGATTTCCCGTTCTGTCATTTACTTACCCCCTGAATCTCCAGGTGTGCGTCCATAAGGAATGCCAGGGTGGACTTGAGGTCCTTCCGGGGCACCACCCGGTCAACGAAGCCCTTTTCCTGGAGAAACTCGGCTCGTTGGAATCCCGGCGGAAGCTTCTGCTTGATGGTACCTTCGATGACCCTGGGCCCGGCAAATCCGATCAGGGCATTGGGCTCGGCCAGGGTAACATCGCCAAGCATTGCGAAGGAGGCTGTAACCCCTCCGGTGGTGGGGTCGGTAAGGACTACGATGAAGGGCATGCGGGTCTGTTCCAGGAGCGCGATGGCATGGCTGGTCTTAGACATCTGCATGAGGCTCAAAATCCCCTCCTGCATCCGGGCACCCCCCGAGGCGGTGAACAGGATACAGGGCAGACCCCGCTGGGCTGCCAGCAGTATGCCCCGGGTAATCTTCTCGCCCACTACTGAGCCCATGGATCCACCCATGAACTGAAAACTCATGACCATCACCACAGCCTCACGCCCGAGAATTTTGCATACCACGGTTTTTACCGCCTCATCCAAACCGGATTTCTCCTTCGCAGAGGTCACCCGTTCCTCGTACTCCGGAAAATCCAAGGGATTCAGGGAACTGAGCCCCGCTGAAAACTCCTGGTATTCGCCGTTATCAGCCAATAACCTCAAACGCTCCGGGGCGGAGATCCTGAAATGGTGATTACAGTTGTAGCAGACATAGGCGTTTTCTTTAAGCTTGTCATTTTCCAGGTGGGCGGAGCAGGCAGGGCATTTATGTTCCTTCTGAACAAATACCCGGTCGTCCACCATGCCGTATTTTAGATTTTGCTTGCTTTTGGGCAGCAGTTTCTGAAAGAATTTTTCCAGAGAGGTTGTTGCCATACCCTACTCCTCCTCGGCCAGGATGTGTTTTAGCACATCGGTGCCGTACTCGCCGCTGCGGAAGATCTTTGATGAGATGATCCGCTTTTGCAGTTCGGTGTTTGTGGGGACACCGTGGAGAACCAATTCGTCCAAGACCCGATACATTCGGTCAAGCCCCGCATTCCGGTCCTTCCCGCGCACAATCACCTTCGCAATCATGGAGTCATAAAAGGGACTCACCATGTATCCATTGTACAAGAAGCTGTCGATTCTCGTACCGAAGCCTCCCGGGGGCAGATAGTCGGTAATCTTGCCAGGTGCCTTGGCGTTTATCCGGCATTCCACCGCATACCCCTCAAGTTTAATATCATCCTGGGTTATGCTCAGGCGCTGACCGGAGGCGGCAAGTATTTGCTCGGCAATGATGTCGACCCCGGTAACCATCTCGGTAACCGGATGTTCCACCTGTACCCGGGCGTTGATCTCCATAAAATAGTAGTTGTTTTCGTAAACAAGGAACTCGATGGTTCCGGCTCCGACGTAGTCCAGGCCGGAAAATAGCCGCACGGCATCCGAGCCCATGCGCTCCCGCATTTCTGGGGTCACTACCGTGGACGGACTTTCTTCTACAAGCTTCTGGTGATTTTCCTGGACCGAGCAGTCCCGCTCCCCGAGGTGCACCACTGTTCCATGGCTGTCGGCCAGGATCTGTACCTCTACATGCCGGGGATTTTCCAGATATTTTTCCAGGTAAACCGTTCCATCGTTAAAGGCTTGCTCAGCCTCGGAGGAAGCGATTTTCAAGGTTCCGACGAAATCCTCGGGGTCACGGACAATCCGCATCCCTTTACCACCACCCCCGGAAGCAGCCTTAATGATAACGGGATATCCCATCTCTTCCGCAGCCTGGTAGGCCTTCTCGATATCCTCAATGGAGCCTTCACTCCCGGGTATACAGGGCACCCCGTACTTTCGGGCGGTCCGTTTTGCCTCTACCTTATCGCCCATAGCCGCGATGGTCTGCCATTTGGGTCCGATAAAAATAAAGCCATTCTCCTCGACCTTTCTGGCGAACTTCGGATTCTCAGAAAGAAACCCAACTCCGGGATGAATGGCATCACAATGGGTCAAACTCGCAGCAGCGATGATATTATCGATATTGAGGTAACTCGCCCGAGACTGGGCCGGACCGATGCACACGGCCTGATCCGCCATTTTTACAGGCAGGGAATGCTGGTCCGCCTCGGAATATACCATCACTGACCGGATCCCCAATTCCTTACATGCCCGGACAATCCGTACCGCAATTTCACCGCGGTTGGCAATCAGGATGGATTTAATCATACGCGCCGTACCTCAAATAAGGGAGCGCCGTATTCCACCATTGCTCCGTTCTCCACGAGGATCTTCACAACCTCAAGATCGAAATCAGCCTCTAGCTGGTTCATAACCTTCATGGCTTCGATAATACAGATGGTATCCCCCGCATTCAGCCGGGTTCCCTCATCCGCAAAGGCTGGTGAGTCCGGAGCCGGTGAACGGTAGAAGGTTCCAACGATTGGTGCGGTGATAACCTCGGTACCAGCCGATGAACCCTCAGTGGTTCCGGCATCCCGGGGAGCCGGTGCATTCTCCGCCTGAGATTGCACTGCGGGCTGTCCCATGGCTGGTCCGGGATGGGGTGCTGCATAGGCTCCGGGGTGGGCAAACATCGCCCCGGGAAGGGACTGTATATCAGTTCCTTTTCGCAGAGAAATTGTTTCCTCGTTGTTCTTGATCTTAATCTCCGACAGGGAGCTTTCGTCAAATTTTTCAATCAATGCAAAGATGTCCTTCAAATCCATAAAGGCGACCTCCTTGTAGTTTTAGGGCCGTAAAAGCGCTTTGAACGCTACCATTGTATGGTAAGGCTGTCAACAATTCCGGGTTTAATTCTTGAACGGGATTCAAATATATTTTTAATTTACCGACCTTCCGACTTGCACCACTCCAGACCACCATGCCATACTTATTGTTATGAAGGATATAAAGGAATTACTTCCCCATAGGGAACCGTTTTTGTTCATTGATCGATTGGAGAAGGCAGATCAGGAAGAGATCATTGCCTACCGCACCTACACCAGCCGAGAGCCGTTCTTCCAGGGACACTTCCCGGAATATCCGGTAGTACCCGGAGTGATTCTGGTAGAGACCATGGCACAGGCAGGAGGCGCCGGTGTCCGGGAGATGGGAATTCTAGGGGAAAACCTCTTCTTCCTGGCTTCTGTAGATAAGGTTAAGTTCCGACGGCAGGTACGCCCCGATGAAGAGGTTCGCCTGGTTATTAAGAACCTCAAAATCAGCGGCCGCATGCTGAAGCAATCCGGAACGGCCATGGTAGGGGACGAGGTGGCTGCCGAAGCAGAGTGGTTATGCCTGGTCGGACCTGCACCGAAATAAGGCTGTACCCCCGTACCTGGCCGGTTCTTCGCCTGCCAGGTACTCATTCCCTTCCGCTCTACCTGTACCGTTTAGAGGGCTGATGCGTACCTCTACCGGACCCATATACCATGCACATATTTACTCCCCACCGAACAGGATTATTTATCTCCCGGCCTCACCGCTTTGCCGTCGTTGCCCGGGATCCAGACACCGGTGAGGAATTTACCGCCCATTGCCCCAATCCCGGGGCCCTCAGGGAGTTTCTCCTACCCGGAACCCCCCTTCTATTTGAGAAAGCAGCAAACCCAAACCGGAAACTTGCATACAGTCTGGTGGGGTTGAGGTATAAGCAATCCATCGTACCCCTGGTTTCCGTCCGGGCGAACCTGGCGGCCAGGGAGCTGATTCTCCCCACCCTACTACCCCGGGCAGAGTTCATCCCGGAGTATACCCCTCCGGAGATAGAGGACAAGTCCAGCCGTTTCGATTTTCTTGCCCGAACCGAGGAGGGAGATACGATTCTCATTGAGGTGAAGGCGTGCAGCTTGGTGGAGCATGGAGTTGCTATGTTTCCCGATGCCCCGAGCCAGCGGGCCTCCCGCCATCTATCGGAGCTCGCCCATTTGACAACCCAGGGCTATCGGGCGATGACCCTCTTTGTTATTAGTCATGGACGGCCCGAGGTCTTTGTACCCCACCTCCACAGCGATCGGCTGTTCACCAGTACCCTCTATGAGGTACACCAGCCCCGGGGGCCGGTGCACATTCATGCGGCATCCCTGGAGTGTACAAGCCAGGGGGAAGCCCGGGTTGACGGGCTCTCGGTACCCATTATGTTCCCGGAAAAAAGCCTGGTAGAGCAGCCCCGGGGCGTGCTTGTGGGGTTTCTAACCGACGGATCTGAGCAGTCAGCGGGATACGGGGTAGCAGTGTTGTCCGCTGCCCTTGACCTCCCGGCCAAGACCGCCCGGTGGCGGCGGGTCATGAAACAGCCCTGGATGCAGGTATACGGCGGCCCGGGTACGGAAGAGACGGTAACCACGGCCTTACTGGGCTGCCGGGGAGCTCTGGCGGGGGCCGATTATAGGGAGCTGCCCGGGGTTGGCCGAGCCCTGGTCATCCCCTGGCAGGGGCCGGGCATTACGGACAGGGAGTTGCTGGACAGCCTGTTTTACATACGCCACCGGGTCTTTGTCCGAGAACACTGTCATCCGGACTGAGATACAAGGGATTGGGCTTAAATCTCAGCCAGTTTGCCTCCCTGTTATTCCCTGGGGTACTCCAACAGATCCAGGAATTCCTTCTCGGTCACTACCTGAACGCCGAGGTTTTGAGCCTTCTTCAGCTTGCTGCCGGCTTTTTCACCTGCCAGGAGGTGGGTAGTCTTTCCGCTAACATCAGAAACCACCGTACCCCCTCGTTTTTTCACCTCAGTCATGGCAAGGTCTCGGGGTTTGAACTGCTCGAAACTACCGGTTACACACCAGCTTTGACCGTCAAAGATCTGGGGAAGGCGGCTATCCCGGGAATCCAGGCCATCCTCCGGGGATTGGCTGAATTGCAGCCCCGCCTCCCGAAGCCGGGCTACCAGGTTTCGTAGTCTCGGTTCGGAGAGGGCCTGGGTCAGTCGCTCAACGGTCCGTTCACCCAATCCCTTGATCTCTAACAAAGCATTGGAATCACCCCTATCAATGAGAGAAAAAAGATCATCGATGCTCCGGTACCCCTGGGTTATCAACAGTTCGGTGACCTTGGGGCCGACATCGGGAAGGCCGAGGGACGGTAATACTAGGCGGTAGGGCTGACCGAGGCTGCGCTCCACCCCTTGGCGGATGAGCTGTATCTTTTTTTCGCCGAAGCCCGGCAGATCCAGGAGGGTTTCATAGGGGATTTGATAGATATCGGGAATATCGTGAATGAGGCCTCGGCGCCAAAGCAGTTCGGCGGTTTCGGCACCGAGGTTTTCGATATCCATTTGATCCCTGCCTAGAAAGAACACCAGCCGTCCGAGCTGGCGGTCCGGACAATCAAAGTTGGGGCAGAAATGGTGGGCGCCGTTTTTTACCAGGGGCGTGCTGCAGGTGGGACAGGCCTGGGGAATCTGCCAGACGGGGTGCTGGGACTCGCCCTTTTCCTCCACTGCTTCGATGGCGGGGATGACATCGCCCCGGCGGCTCACCCGGACCAGATCGCCCGGGGCCAGCTCCAGGGCGTTGATGTAGTCCTGGTTATGCAGGGTTACGTTCTGGATGGTGGACCCCCCGATTTCCACCGCTTCGATCCGGGCCACGGGGGTGACCCGGCCGGTTCGGCCGATTTGTACGTCGATGGAGATAACCCGGGAGATTCCTTGGGGGCTTTCGAACTTATAGGCCATGGCCCACCGGGGGTGGTGGCCGGTGTAACCGAGGGTCTCCCGAAGCTGAAGGTCATCCACCTTCAAAACCAATCCGTCGATCTCATAATCCAGGGAACTTCGTTCCCGGGTTTCGGTTTGCAGATAGTGCTCCAATTGACGGATGAGGGTATGTTGACCAGCCTTGTTTTCCCTTGGCGTGCCCGGGGTAGAGTCGTTCCCCCCCCCTTCGTACCCTCCTGGATGTCCTCCGGTTTGATCTCGGGGCGGGGCGGGTTGCTGGGAGGAACTTGTCTCGGCGGATGCGCCGGCCTCCTCGGGGTATTCCGCTTCTTGTGGGGAAAGACCTACCGGATGAGGTCCTGGATTCATGGCGGAAAGAAGGGCGGTGCGCCGATTCACCGGGAACCCCAGCCGCTCGAGCAGGATAAGATTCATCCAGTGGCTTCGGCCGTGGTGTTGGTCTTGAAGGCTGATCGAAGCGGCCTCGGATCGGCCCAGGAGCTCCCAGGCAGCGGAGAGACCATCATCCTCAAAGAAGGCCTCATAGACAAATATTCTTAGGGGTATGGAGGCGACCTCCCGACTTTTGATCCGCCGCAGACTTCCCGCAGCAAGATTCCGGGGATTCGCATAGGGGGTCTCCATGGTCCGGTTTATTACCTCAAAATCCGACTTGGAAAGATACACTTCTCCCCTGACAGGACCGGTAAGAGCCAGGGGAAGGCGCAGAGGCACCTGGGAGATGGTACGGACATTGGCAGTAATATCATTACCTACCCGGCCGTTTCCCCGCGTGACCGCTCTGTCAAGAATCCCATCCTTATAATAGAGAACCAGGCTGGCACCGTCGAGTTTCTCCTCAACAACGTAGCGGCCCGCCCCCTGGCCGGTCATTTTAGTGAGCCACCGCTCCAGTTCATCCAGACTGTAGGCCTTATCTAGAGAGAGGACGGGAATGCTATGCTCAACCTCCGGAAAGTCCGCCGAGAGGTCTGAACCAACCCGCTGGGTAGGAGAATCCGGCCGAACCGCCTGGGGATACCGGCGCTCCAGATCCTCCAGTCGGTTAGAAAGAGCATCATAGTCGGCATCGGATATCCGGGGTTTTGCATCTACGTAGTAATAGCGTTGGTACTCGCTGAGGTGTTCAATAAGCTCGTTGATTTCATCCAGGATTTCCTGGGGTACGGGTGTATGATCCTTGCTCATACACCCCAGTGTACCCTATAAACCCTGGCGAATAAAGGCGTCCCGATACCCCCGGGCCCTGAACCAATAGAGGACGGTTCCTTTTTCATCCTCGGTTAAGGGACCGACGTAGAGCCGGTAGAGCTGGCGTTCGCCGCTCTTAATCGGCTCCACAGCAATGGGATAGCCGGGGCTGATGGCCGATACGGCAGTCCGGGCGGATTCCGGATTAGAAAACGCACCCACCTGAAGGTAATACTGTTCCGGCTGCAGACGGGTCACGATAGGAAGCTGGGCTAGTATTGCCTCGGGACTTTCCTTTTCTGCCGGGAACTTACCGGGCTGGGTGCTCGGAGCCGAAGTGACCGACGGTCTGCTTGGTTCCGGGCTGCCATCAGGCTCGGTCTTGTCGTCAGGTTCAGGTCCGGCGGGAGTTCGGTCCTCTACGGGTTCAAGGAATACCAACAAATCATCCGCCGTCTGCAGTACCTGCTCACGATCGGTTCCTGTTTCCGGAGTCGACGGGGCTGTAGCCTGGGGCTCAGCCAACGCCGCTACCCTCGGATCCTGTTCCGGACCGGGTTGGGCGGGATCCAGGCGTTCCGGGGTTTCCGGGTCTGCAGGAAGAGCGACACGACCCTCTACATCCGAGGGCTCCTGAGCCTGGGCCATGAGAGGGGGCTCGGCCTGAAGATCTGCAGGTGACTGGTCCTTCGGAGGAACCGCAACCTGTTCTCCGGGTACTTCGGCCCCTGGTTTGGGGGGTGTACCCGGCTCGCTTAGTCCGGCAGCCACAGGGGTTTCCGGACCAGCCTGGCTGTACAGCCCGGTTTCAGGATCGCGGCGGCTGGGTTCCGCCAGGGTTGAATCAGCTTTGGGATCCTGGGCCGATGCGTACAACCCTGAATCGGGCTGACGGGGTTGAGGGGCGGCTAAATCTGCTGCCCCGGCCGATTCCGGACCGCTTTCTGCATAGAGTCCCGTCTCGGGAGTATCTTCCTCGGGGGGCTTAAACTCTGCAGGGACCAAGGTAATAATGTACCGCCCTGCCTCGGGAGCCTGTTCCCTGGGAAGGGGGGCATCCGGTGTTTCAGGAGCAGCCACCTGGGGAGCTGGGACGGCGTCAGTTAAGCCCTGGCGAATTCCTCCGGGAGCGGACAGTCTCGGTGAAGGTTCCTCGGGCAGGGGTCGTTCGGCAGGCTGGGCTTGGGGTAGTCCCGCCACCTCCGGGACTGCTTCTCCGGGGCTTGGGAGACGGGGAAAGAGATCGTCATAGGTTTCCGCTTCGGCGGCGAAAGAAGCCAGGGGCAATCCCGGGACCGTCAAATCCTGGGCCAAACCGGGTTGCAGGCGTCCGGGACTCACCTCAACCCGGGCAAAGTCTGTTTTCGGCTGGGGAACATCTGCCAGAGCCACGGGGCTTCCCTGGGGGGGAATCTGGCGAGCCAGAGACACCTCTCCCTCCTCGGCGCCCAGGGCTCCCAGAGATGATGGAGCTCCTCCGAAGCGCTGGAAATAATCTTCTAAGGCCTGGTCGGCCGGATTTCCGGCCATGGGTGAGGCATAAGGCTGGGTTTCTGGAGATTCTGAAGACTCAGGTCTCCGCGTTTCCCCTTGAGGAAGGGCCGTTTCCCGGCCCAGGGGGAGTCCTGCTACCAGAGAACCATCGGTGACCGGCGGTTCCTCGGGTGCTTCCACCCCCAGGGGAGAAGGTTCCTGAGGCCGGGCTAATATACTCGCGGTATTGACCGAGGGCGGGCCGAACTGATCCAAGGCTGAACGGATCCCCTGGGATGGGAGGGGCCGGACCTTGGCGGGAACCGGCCCGGGGGGCTTCCCCTGCTCGGAGGGTTCGGGTGTTCCGGATTCGGAAACACCCGGATCCGATGGGCCTGATTCCGGCGTCGGGGAAACGGGCGGCTCTACATCCGGAGCCTGGGCAAGGGCGGGTTGATCGATTATAGGTTCGGCGGACTGCTCAGGAGCCTGGAGGGGTCCCGGCCCTTCCTCGGGTGTTTCTCGGTCCTGAACGGACTCAACCTCCGCAAGCAGGAGAGACTTGTCCACGGCAAGATCGAAGGGATCCTGGAGGGGCGTATCTCTGGGTACGGCGGGCTGATCCCCCGGGAAAGCCGCCTCGGAGGATTCGGCTGAGGTTGATTCGGGGCTTGTTTCTGAGGATGGGGCCGGTTCACCCGAGGGTCGGCCTTGAGCGACCTGCGAATCGGGTCGGGCCGGATCGGTTTGGGAGGAGGGCTCTACGATCTGGGGTTGCGTCTCCCCGGGCTCTTGGCGGACCGGCTGCTCGGGAATTTCGACGGGTTCGGGGGAAACCACCACCTCGGGTACCGGCGAATCATCGAAGAGAAATGCATTGGGATCTCCCACCGAAGCAGCGGGATTCAGATCAGGATCGGTAGAAAAAGGAGCATCCTCGGCCACCCCAGGACTGGAATCCGACCGGCTGGCAACAGGTTCAGCCTGAACAACCGTGGGATACCGTCCTTCAACGCCGAGCTGTTGTGCTGCTTGGGAGGATAACAGCAGAAACAATCCTGGATCCCGGAGTCTGGAAGTCACCTCGACCCTGACAGTCTCACCGGTTAGGGGATTTGTAACATCAACCAGGGTTCCCAGGGGAAAGGCGTTGGACGCCGCATACAGCCCCTGGGCTCCAAAATCGGAACTACCGCTCTGGAGGGCATTTCCGGTCCAGAGTTGCTGGGGAAAAATCGCCCCAATACAATAGAGTAGCAGAATTAGTAAACCCAAAAATCGCTTCATAACGTTCCAGTCCTCCACTATCAGGTTCGGCACCTTTCCTATCTACCATAAGGATAAAATCATCCGACCTGAAATCTCCTCGACATCGGCAAGGGCGTTACCCGGAGTAATGTCTGTCAACAGTTCCTGCTCCAGCACCCTGCCCGTCGCAATCTCAATCATACTCAACTGGCCCTGGGCCCTTACACTCCGGACTGTAGGTAGATACTCAATTCGGACCTCGGCTACCAACAAGATCGAAACCCCATTCTGGCGGGCTAATTGGTACAGGGGTTGTTGATCCTGGGATTCAAGGGGATTCTGATGCAGTACCGCCGGGGTATTAAAGGTAATGTACCCCTGATCGAACCCGCTAGCCATCAATCCCGATTCGATATTCCGCATCAGTTCGGTGCTCAGGCCGGCAGGATTTTCCCCAGGTGTAATCTCCTCGGGAATCCTCCAGCCATCTGCCCTGCCGAACACCCCGACCATCATGGACTGCCCCCCGGCGGATAGGCTGACCAGCAGAAGCATACATATAGTGATAGTATATCTCATAGGAGCAGTATCGGCAGGGTTCTCATGGCTGTTGATGATTGATCGGACAGTATTCATGTGATAGTCTTTGGCGATTGAGAACCCCATACCACCCTGGAGAACCCATGGATCAAGACCACTCAACCCATATACAAGATAATCAGCTACCCGTTTCCGGGGATCAACTATACCAGCCGGTACGCAGCACCATTTCCCTGCTCGACCTGGTTGCCGTCCTGATGAAGCAGAAATTGCTCATTGCCGGTGTTACCCTAGGTGCGATAATCCTGCTGCTGGCAATCAATCTCCTGGCAAAATTCCTCCCGGCGGAAAATCCCCTTAACCTGGTACCCGACACATTTACCAGCGAGGTTCAGATCTATTTGACCGCAAAGAATAGCTCCGGTTCATTAAGCAACCTGCTATCCAGCTCCAGCGACAGCGGACTTGCAGGAATTGCCAGCCTTGCGGGGCTCACCGGGGGGGGCGTATCACCCGAAGCAGCCCTGGCGCAGGAACTCTTGAAAAGCAGACCCCTGCTTGATTCGGTAGCTGAGGATCTTGATCTGTATGAGCGTCTGAACCTGGATGAGAACCCCAAGACAGCTGCCAGAGAGTTCCTCTCCGATAACATGACTGTGGAGTATAAGAGCGACTCCGGCATTTTTTCCATTACCTTTGAGGATACGGACCGGGAGTTCACCAAAGAAATAATTGATACGGTGGTAGTTCATCTGGAACGGTTCTACCGCTCAATAAACCAGGAGCGGAACAACCAAAACCTGGCCTTCGTGGAAGAGCGGGTGGAGGAATTTGCCCGGAATAAGGACCTTGCCCGGCAGCGGTTAAAGACGTTTCAGGAAAAGAACCAGCTCTTCGTACCCCTGGGTACGGCCGCCTCGGCTGCCGGGGCTGCTCAGTCCTTTCAGGCACCCCAGCTGATCGCCGAGTACACAGCCATGATTGTAACGAAACAGCTGGAGATTCAGGGGCTTCTGGAATACCTTTCCGAGGATGCAGCCCAGGTTCGGCGTCTACGCAATGAAATCACCCTACTCCAGAATGCCATACGGGAGCTGCGGTACGGAGATAGTGAAAACCTGCCCATCGATACCATTCCCGAAAGCCAGATCAATCAGGTGCTCTTGGAATACCAGGACCTCGCTAGAGAGCTCCAGCTCCAGGAATCCCTCTACAGCCAGTTCCTGCTCCAAGCAGAATCCATCCGGATTCAAAACGCCGATAAAACAAGCACATTCCAGGTAATCGGCCCTGCCGAGGTGCCAGAGAAAAAATCTGCCCCGTCCCGGGCGATGATCATGGTGGTCGGTACAGCCGGCGCCTTCTTCCTCGCAGTGTTTCTGGCGTTCTTCCGCGAATATCTGCAGCGGGTAAAACAGGATCCTGAGGAGGGTAAAAAGCTGCAGGCAATTAAGGAATCGGCCCGGCTCTTCCCCAAAAAAGGAGCCCAAGAGTAACCATGCCGCTGTTCGTGTGCCAGGTCAAAACAGGGGATGAAAAAAAGGTGATTCAATACCTCCAGAACCGGGGGGTGGTGTCCCCGAATGTGAAATTCCATACTCCGGAACGCGAGCTCTCCATCCGTAGGGCTGGCAGGGTACGGAAGGAGCGATCCCTGCTCTTCCCTAGTTACCTATTCGTTGAAACAGAAACAGTTGAGCCGGAGATGGTTCTCGCCCTGCGAAAAATTCCGGGATTCTACCGGTTTTTGCCGGATAACCAGGCTCCCCAGGCCCTATCTGCCGCCGAACGGGATTTGCTGCGCCACCTCATTCATGGCGGCAGGGTGCTGGGACAATCTAAGGTCATTTTTCGTGAGCAGGGCCGGATCCAGGTACTCTCCGGCCCGTTGCAAGGTCTGGAGGGATGCATAGTGAAGGTTAACCGCCGTAAACAGCGGATACGAATCCGTCTGGATTTGTACCAGAACAGTCATCTGATTGATCTAGGGTTCGAGGAAGCAGCCCCCAGCCAGGAAACCGACGGGCCCCCGGCTGAAGGAGTAGAATCCCGATGAGTATCTATATTATTGGTGCAGGCTTCGCCGGCCGAACCATTGCCAAGGAAATTCTTGCCAAGGGAATCTACGGACCCATTTCCGCATTCTTGGACGATGATCCCGGAAAAATCGGAACCCACATCGAACAGGCTCCGGTCCTCGGACCCGTTGACGACGTTCTGGATATACTGAGTCTCTCGGCTAAGGATGAGGCCCTTATAGCCATGCCTTCGGCTCCACGAGAGCGGATCCGGGAGATTTTCGCCCACCTCAAACGGGCAGGCTTCCCCCGGATCAGAATTCTGCCGGATGTGGGGCAAATAATTGAGGGAGAGGCTCATCTCGTCCAAACCCGGGAGCTTGATCTGCAAGACCTTTTGGGGCGCAAGCCCCTGAGAATCGGACTGAAACAGAGTCTGGGTTACCTGAAGGGTAAGCGGGTTCTTATCAGCGGCGCAGGAGGGAGCATTGGCAGCGAGATTGCCCGGCAGTTGCTCCACGGCGGAGCCGAGCGTCTCTATCTCCTGGGTCATGGTGAAAACAGTATCTATGAGATCGACCGGGAACTTCGCTTACTGCAACAAGAGGGTGTGGGAGAAGAGGCCACCATCGTTCCGGTAATCGGTGAACTCCAGGATCCAGATTTTACCAACTTCATCATGGAACGGCTCCGGGCCGATGTGGTCTTTCACGCAGCCGCCTACAAACATGTACCCATGATGGAAGAAAATCCTGTGAATGCCATTAAAAATAACGTTTTCGGCACCCTGAACCTCCTACGGGCCAGCCGGGTTCACGGGGTCAAACGGTTTGTACTTATTTCCACCGATAAGGCGGTAAATCCCCGTAGTATATACGGTGCGAGCAAGAAAATTGCCGAGGCCATAGTTCTGTCCGAGGGGCAGAAAACCCAGGCGGATTTTCGTTCCATGGTCGTCCGGTTCGGCAATGTCTTAGGCTCCCGGGGAAGCATCATCCCCCTCTTTCGGGAACAAATCCGTACCGGGGGCCCGGTAACCATAACCCACCCCGAGGTCAGCAGGTTTTTTATGACCATTCCCGAGGCGGTATCCTTGGTGCTCAAGGCGGGCGGGGTTGGGAAAAACTCTGGACTGTACCTCCTAGATATGGGTGAACCGGTTTTTATTCGGGACATCGCCGAACAGCTCATCCGGTTCCACGGCTTCGAACCTCACCAGGACATCCCCATTCGAGTCATCGGTCTCCGGAAGGGTGAGAAACTTACCGAAACCCTCACCGAGGATTTTGAGCACGCCCGTACCACAGAGTTTCCCAAAATTCTGGAGGTTCAAAACTCCCTTGATTGGACAGGGAAGGGTCTGGCCGATTTCCTTGAACAGCTCTACCCTGTTTGTTACCGGAGTTCACAGCAGCCTGAAAAGTACCGGGACAGAAAGCTGCTGCGCCGCATACTCGCGTCCCGGTTACCCGACCTTCCGGAGAATACCGATGAACCCCAGTTCTGATTCCACATCTACAACCATCCCCTTCGCAAAACCTAGCCTTGGCAGGGAAGAAGAAGAGGCAGTTATCCAGGTGATGAGAAGCGGCTGGCTCACCTCGGGAGAGCAATGCCGGCTGTTTGAACAGGAATTCTCCCGGTTTCTTGAGAACAACCCTGGGGAAACCCAGTCTACTGCTCCCCTCCATACCCTGAGTGTAAACTCAGCAACGGCGGGACTGCATCTCGCCATGGATGTTTTGGGGGTTCGGCCGGGAGATCGGGTTGCCATGAGCCCCTACACCTTTGTTGCCACCGCAGAGGTGGTACGGTACATGGGCGGCATTCCAGTATTCGTTGATATTGAGCCGGGAACCTTCCATTTGGATCCGGCTGCCCTGGCAGAAGCCCTGGATTATTGGGAGCGCCAGGGCAGTCCCATCCGCGGGGTGATTGCGGTACACATTAGCGGTTGCAGTTGGCGCATGGCTGAGTTAGCCGGGCTCTGTAGTAGTCGGGGTATCTGGTTGGTGGAGGACGCTGCCCATAGCTTCCCCTCACGAACCTCGGCAGGCTTCCATGGAACCCTGGGGGATATTGGTGTGTTTTCCTTCTACGCCAATAAAACCATCACCACCGGCGAGGGGGGAATGGTAGTAACCCGGAATGCGACCTGGGCGGAATCAATGAAACGTAAACGCCTCCATGGTATCAGCCGAGAGGTTTGGAACCGCTACCGGGATGCCGGAGCATCCTGGCAGTATGAGGTCACCGACCTTGGGTATAAGTACAACCTAACCGATTTAGCCGCCGCCATGGGGAGACAGCAGCTGCTAAAGGCTCAGGGCTTCCTCCAGGCTAGACGGGCAATCGCCCGGGATTACACCCGGGACTTTCTCGGGTGGGATGGCATTCAAATCCCCCCGGCAGGGGATCCGGATTCCCCAGGGGCGCCAAAGCCCCTCGAATCTCTCGCTGAGCTTCCCGCTTTCACCGGAGCGGGTCACGCCTGGCATCTGTACATCCTCCAGTTTCCGAATTCGACCATTCGGGACAGGGTTCACCGTGGGTTGGCTGCGGTCGGAATCGGGACGAGCATGCATTTTATTCCCCTGCACCGGATGCCCTACTACCGTGAACTCGGCTGGCAGGAGGGGGCGTTTCCCCGGGCGGAGTACAGCGCGGATCGTGGATTGAGTATTCCGATATACCCCGACCTTCCTCCGGAATCCCGTAACCGTGTTGTTGATGAAATCAAAAAAATCTTTGATACTCTGTGATAATGGCAAAGATTCGATCTGTCAGGTCAACCCTAACCAGCCGCAGCAGGTTTATCACCGATCTCCCTGGAGAGAATGCCTTGGCCTGCCGGTTTCTCAGATCCGAGAAGGCCCGGGCGAAGATCCTGCGTATCCACATTCCCGAGGAGTCCCGGCTTAAGGAAGTGCGCGGCGGGGTTTTGCTCCCCGGTGATCTACCCGGTGCCCGAGACCTGGAGTTTTTTGGCAATTCTCTCCCCCTCTTTGCTGAGGATGAGGTTTTTTTCCAGGGGCAGCCCATTGGATTGGTCTACGCCCCCTCCCAGGCAGACGTCGATGCCATCCTTCAGGAAATTCAGGTCATATATGAGGAACTCCCGGGAGAGTTCATCCCCAAGGATTCTACTGTTTTTACCACCCGGCGGTTCTCATGGTTTGAACCCACCTGGGCAGAGCCAGGGCCTGCTGCCGCCAATCCCCGACTGCCCGATCTCCAAGGGGAAAATCCTTCCGAGGACGACTCACCGGAGCAGCCCGGAACCAACACGGCGGAGGATGGTTCGGATACAGAAATTCTCCCGGAGGTGCAGTGGCTGGATTCCGGGTCGGAAGAAGGGATGGATGATTCGAATTCCGATAACCCAGGAGATTCCCTTGAGTCCGAGATTCAGGATACAAGCATCCATGAGATTCATTCCCAACTAAACCTCCATTCCCAGTTTCAACCCGTGCGAGAAAGCCTCGGAGCATATTGTTATTTACACGATGGTATCTTGGTGGTAAGAACCCCGGCTATCTGGCCCCACCATCTTCAGCGCAGTATCACTCAAATCTGCAAACTCCAGCCGCGCCGGGTTGATGTACAACCGACCATTCCCGGAATGTACCACGACCGCCTCCTGATTGATTCTGAGATCGTTGCCCTCGGCGCCGCCCTTTGCACTATTCATACCGGCAACCCAGCACTCCTGGTTCTTGACCCCGAGGAGGAGATGCTCACCGCCACGAAACAGGCGGTTATGACCTGCTCCCATAGCCTACGGGTGGATGCCGAAACAGGGTTGGATGAGGTGCGGATTACCTACCGGATAAATATGGGTGCCTTCCCCCTCTTTACCCAGGAGATTCTCCGGCAGGTAGCAGTTTCAAGCCTCTACCGGTACCGCTGTCCCAAGGGGTTGGTGGAGGTGGAATTACACCGCACGAACCTCCAGCCCATGAGCATCTTCCACGGGTTTCTCAGCCCTCAGGCTCAAACCTGTACGGAAATTCAGATGAATCGGGCGGCGGAGGTGCTAAACGTAGACCCCATGGAACTTCGGTTGGGGTTGCTTCTGCACCCCGGGGAGCAAAATCCCACAGGAGCGGAATTTCCTAACCCCGAAGAGGTGTTTACCATCCTGCCCCGCCTCGGGGAAATCTCCGATTTTTCCAGGAAATTTTCCGCCTTCGAGGTACTGAGAAAAAGCCGTAGCCGGCAGGAAAATACCCTGGGCAGGGGATTGTTACACCAGCTCCGGGGTATCGGCATGGCGCTGGGATTCCAGGGCAACGGGTTCACCCGGCCTACCGAACAGTATTTTAAAACCCGTGTCAGGCTCCGCCTCGAAACCGACGGAACCATCAAGCTCTACGCCAGTTCCTCTCCCGGGTCCTCTTCCCTGAAGGCCCATTGGCGGGATATGGTGCGGGAATTCTTCGATGTCCCCGAAGAATCCATCGAGCTTGTTCAATCCAATACCCTTGAGGTTCCCGATGCGGGGCCGTCCAGCGTATCCCGAAATATAACAATAATGCGGAAACTCATAGAACAGAGCTGCAAAACCCTCCAGCGCCAGCGCTTCCGGGAGCCCCTACCCCTGGAAATTGTAAAGACGTACCGGCCTTCAACCCGGGGCAGCTGGGATGATGAGCAGTTTTCAGGGAATCCCTACTACACCACCAGCTGGGCAGGGGCTGCGGTGGAGGTTGGGGTTGATCCGGTAACCTACCAGCCGTCGGTAACCGGAGTCTGGGTAGTTGTCAACGCGGGGGGGATTCTCTATAACAGTCAGGCCCGGGCTCATATTGAGGGTAGTGTAATCCAGACCCTCAGCTGGGCTCTAAACCAACGATGGGATCTCGAACGAACCCGCCTGGTTCCCCATCTGGCAACCGGACATAGTCCCACAGGCCTATCCCGCACCCCCCCTATTCATGTAGAATTCATAGAACCCGAGGGATTCACCGGCCTTGCGAAACGCAGAACCGCCCTCTACCAGGAAGCGGTGCTAGGGATCGGTGAATTGGCCCAATCAGCAATTCCCGCGGCCCTGCTCTCAGCCCTGAGTCAAGCTACAGGACAATACTTCGACCAAATTCCCATCACCCCGGAACTTATCCATCACTATATGGAGGAAGTATGAAGCTTGATTTCCTTCTTAACGGTCAGAATCAGTATATTGATGTCCCCCCCGGAGAGACCCTTCTGAAAATTCTTCGGAGCAACCTTGGAATAAAAAGCGTCCACTCGGGCTGCGGCGAGGGGCATTGTGGTTCCTGTACGGTTTTGATGAATGACCACCTGGCTGCAAGCTGTATGATTCCCGCCTTCCACCTAAAACAGAAGCAGATTGAGACTGTAGAGTATTTCCTAACCACCGATGAATTTGTGGATATTGAATGGGCCTTTTTAAAAACAGGATTCCTTCCCTGCAAATACTGTGCAGGAACCAAGGTACTCATGGCTGAGGCTATTCTCCGAGAGTTTGAGACCCCCCAGGAAGAGGATATGCGCAGCTATATAACCCGTACCTGGTGTACCTGCACCGCCCCGGGCCCCTTCTTCAAGGCAGTGTCCGAAGCCTCGGCTCGGAGGAAACGGAGGGCTCATGGCACTCGTCGCTAATCAGCGGGTTTTTATTCCGAAAACCCTCAATGATGCCTTAAACATTCTCCGTCGTCGGCCAGAGTGCATAGTTTCTGCCGGCGCGACCCACCTCTCCCTCCAAAAAGATCCACTACCCGAGGATCGTGACATTGTATCCCTTGCCTACGTCGAGGAACTGTCCAGGGTATTCCGTTCCGACCGGTATGTAGATATCGGTGCAATGGTTTCTTTGGAGAAGATGTACGATCTCAGTACCCACGTTGTTCCCCGGGGTGTCCGACAGACCGTTAAAGACATCGGCACCCCCCAGGTGAGAAGTCTTGCTACCCTCGGAGGAAACATCTGTGCAGGAGCCCACCACCTCGGGCTCCTACCCATCCTCATTCTCAATGATTCAAAGATTGAATTACGTCGATCGGGCGCTTCCCGCTGGATCCCGGCGGGTCGTTTGCTGGATCAGGATGGCAGTCCGGCACTCCAGCCTGGGGAGATTGTCACCCGAATCCGTATTCCCCTGGACCGTTGGAATATCCAGGAAACTCGCCGTCTTGAACTGGGTCGCGGTTTCGGCGGAAAGGACTTTTCCTTCTGCGCCCTGGGGGCCGTGCATCAAAATAGTATTGAGGATCTCCGTATAAGCATCTGTCTCGGGGGTGCGAGGATCCTACAAAGCCGGACTTCGGATGCTGAGCTGGTAGGAAAAAAACTGCCCCTGGGTACCCGGGATGTCTCACAGTACACCGCCACCCTCCTCACAGCCCTGGAGCTGCCCCAGGAGTATAAGACTTCATTTTTAGAACACCGCATTCGAAACCTTGCTGCGGCGTTTCTCTTTTCCCTGAATCGTGACTGATAGATCGTGTGCAGAAGGTTGTAACCCACACCGGACATGGAGGGTTGGCAGTGGTCCCGCCCCGGGGGCAGCGCCGCCGATAGGCATAAGTACAACCTTTTGCACACTATGAGACTAATCCATTTCCCAGGGTTCTATGCAGCCGCCCGTGCATCGGTATTGTGGCCCTACTTGACGTGTTTTGGCTCCCATTCGGTGCAGCCGCCCGTGCATCGGTATTGTGTAACCTTTTCCTAGTGGTGCCCGGGGTTGGGAGTGTGCAGACTTTGGTTATGAATACGGAGTTTTGTCAGAAACAGCACCCGTTCCTCCTGGGTCAGTAAACCCCGATCAACTAAAATCTGACCGAAGCTGCGGGAACGACTCCGCTGCACAGCAAGAACCTTCTGTACATCCCGAGTTGTCAGAAGCCCCAGGTTCTGGGCAGTTACACCGATAAATATTCCGGGCCGGAGGTGCCTGCCCAGGGTTTGAACCCCCGTCGATGAGAGAAGACCGAGGTCCACCGCTGTGGTGCCGAAGTTCACCCGCTCCCGCCGCTGTTCCAGCAAGGCTCCGATAAGATTATCCCAGGAGATGACCCGGCAATAATAGAGGAACTGACCAAAGCGCAGAGGACGACGAGGAATCCAGAGAAAACGCTGGTCCGCCCGGTAGAGCACCCATCCACCGCGGACGGTGCCTCCTGCAGGGTGCATTGTTGCCGGCCCAGGGGTATCCGCGGCGGTCCTGGAGGTACCGGGGGCGGCGGTCCTTGGTCTTCGGTAGGTTGAGGCGGCACCTACAGGGGAACGCCGTTTTTTATCCCGGCCACGGGAGGCAGGGTTCTTTGGCGGGGCGGCGGTTCCGGTTCCGGTTCCGGTTCCGGTTCCGGGAGCATTCGTGGTATCCTTTGTTTTTTTTGCATCCATGGAAGCCCTGGGAGAGCCAGCCCTTGACCCGGCGAAAGGAGCTTGGGGCCTGGGTCCCGGAGAATACGGATCTCCGGGTGATCCGACGGATGATCCTGAACCGGTCCCGCCTTCGGGAGTATACCAGCGGTCAAGAAGCTGCCGGGCATCAATGAGGGAGTCAAGTCCCCGGGTATAGAGGTTTTGGGGGTTCAGATCAGGGTGAACCTCCTTAACCCGCTTTCGAAACGCCTTTTGAATGCTGTCCGGGGTAATCTCCAGGGGGGTATCGGGGAACAGCAATTCGACCGCCTCAGTTAGGGTCACCGGAAGACCTCCTATTCGAAAATATCCAGGAGAGCGCGAATCTCCCCATAGTTGAGATTAAATACATCGACGATCCGGGGGTCAAACTGAAGTCCCCCCTGACTGACGATATACTCCCGGACCTGCTCATGGTGCATAGCAGGCCGGTCGGCTCGGGCATGGCACATGCTGTCATATACATCACAGAGGGCAACAATCCGGGCAGCCTCATCGATCTGGTCTCCCCCTAGTCCCTGGGGGTACCCGGTTCCGTCCCAACGCTCGTGGTGCTGATGGGCGATCCTGGCACCGGTTTGGAACAGCTCCCGGGTTGAACGGGACAACACCCGGTATCCGGTGACGGGATGCTCCCGGACGATTGTCCATTCCTCATGGGTGAGATTGCTCGGTTTTTGGAGGATTCGATCGGGGATACCCACCTTCCCAATGTCATGCAGACTCGCTGCCCACCGCAGCACCTCCACCTTGGCAGCGGTAAACCCGAGTTTCAGACCTAAGAATCCGGCCAGTGCGCTGATCCGTTGAATATGCGTACCGGATTCCTTGCTCAGGGTGTGGATGATCTCCCCCAGTAATCCGGGGAGAGAACGCTGCTCCAGTCCCCGGGCCATGGAGATATTATCCAGCACCATGGTCAGATTCATATGGAAAATTCGCAGGAGATTCTGTTCATGGTCGGTCAGAGGAAAGGCCTGTTGGTAGAGCAAGACAATAGAATCACCCTGACCCCCCGGGAAACTGGCTGCATAGCCGGTCTTGAAATACCGCGGCGCATCTATGGACACCGCCTGCTCTAGAGCAGCCATGGTATCCTCATCAAGAGGGACTTCAATAAACTCTCCCCCCTGAAAGCGGCGCAGCTCCGGAGTGGAGTTTTGTGGCCAACGGCATAGGAGAATCTGCTGTCCCTCGGGATTCCAGGGAATCAGAGCCCCCAAAACCGTGGCTGCCTCGGTTATAATCGTTTGTTCATCCCTAAGGGTTTCGATTCCCTTCCAGTTTTCCACCAGGGTAAGTAGGGCCGTGTTGCTCTCCTGGAGATAGTAGATCCGGGAATAGGCGCGAAGCGCCACGATTAGACTGGTTTGAAGCTTTTGACTGGTCAATTCTGTTTTAAGCCGGTAGTCATTAATATCGTACTCCCGGATCACCTTTGCCTCCGGGGCTTGGCCTGGCTGGCCGGTGCGGAGAATGATACGAACCGCCTGGTTACCGAGGTTCCGCCGGATATACCGTACCAATTCAAGGCCGCTGGTATCGGATTCCATTACCACATCCAGGAAGATCACGGCTACATCGGGATGATCGACCACCAACATCCTCGCCTGTTGGGATGAATAGGCATGCAAAATCTCCAGACCGTTCCCCTCAAACCGTAAGGTGCGGAATACAAGATCGGTAATGGAGTGAACCGACTCCTCGTCATCTACTACCAGTATCTTCCAGGAGGACTCCATGGCTGGGGAATCCGGGGAGTCCACCTCATCCATGAATTCCAGATCGTCACTCATACTACAACTATAGATTTTTTTACGGTTTCCCGGTAGGCTTTTTTCATGGAAGACCAGAATTCCGGTCTAGAGGCCAGGAAAGTTTTTATTTTGTATCCCCCCTCGGTAGTACAAGAACAGCTCATCGAGGTTCTGATCCAGGCGGAATTCGAGGTGGCAGTCATAAAGGATTACCGGCGGATATTCAGCCTCATGTATAAGTACCCGGGATCCATCCTGTTTCTTAATATAGAACAGCGCCTTCCCGAGCGAGACTGGGATTGGCTGGTTGACCAGATCAGGGCGGATCAGGCTGCCCACCGAACCCGGTTGGGAATTCTGGTGTACAACTCCACAGATGAGCTCAAACAGCATTACCTTATGGAAAAGGGATTAGAATGCGGATTCATTACCTTAAAGCTCGGTATTGCCGAGAGCGCTAAAATTCTGCTCAAAACCCTGGAAGCTAACGAAGCCCGGGGACGCCGCCGGTATGTCCGGGTCAGGGTTCCCGCAAGTAAGGGGAGCATTAACGTACGCTACAACGGCTTTACCTCCCAGGGAACCATCATGGACATCTCCAGTGTCGGCATGGCTGCGGTCCTAAAGCCCCCCATAGCGAAGGAGAGTTATATCGACGATATTCAGCTGCGGCTTTGGGGACAGATCAGCTCCGTCACCGGGAGGGTCTACGGTCAGCGGACCCTGGATAGCGGAGAAATCCTCCATGTGATACTCTTTGAGCCCGCTCCCGAGGGAGCGACCAAGGCAAAATTACGATCGGTAATCCGCAAGGCCCTTCAGGCAGAAATTGACGCGGAGTGACCCTAGGGAGGGAAGAAGATAGTGGCAAAAAAGCAGGAACTTCTGGAGCGTTGGAGCATCGGCGATTCCGCAAATGTTTATGGAATAAAGGATTGGGGTGCCGGTTACTTTGATTTATCAAACCGGGGCGAGGTTGTGGTCCGGGCGGATTTTCCCGCCGGTCCGGTGGAAATCAGCCTCATGGATATTATCTCCGGGATCAACGACCGGGGAATGGCCATGCCGGTTCTCCTGCGGATTGAAAATCTCCTGGACGGCCAGATTTCCCGGCTGAATACCAGTTTCCGCAAGGCCATTAAAACCCTGGACTATCAGGGCACATACCAAGGGGTTTTCCCGATTAAGGTCAACCAGCAGGCCCAGGTCATCGAGGAGGTAACCCGGTTCGGCGCACGGTTCAATCACGGATTGGAGGCAGGAAGCAAGGCTGAACTGATCATTGCCCTTTCCATGATTCAATCCACCCAGAGCCTGGTGGTCTGTAACGGCTACAAGGATGAGGAATTCATCGAGCTCGGATTACAGGCAGTCAAAATGGGGTATAAATGCTTTTTTGTAATAGAAACCCCCGCAGAGCTGCCGATTATACTCCGGCGGTCCAAGGATCTGGGGATACGCCCCCTCATAGGCATCCGGTTAAAGCTTTCAAGCAGGGCGGGGGGGCACTGGCAGGATTCGGGAGGGGATAACTCCATCTTCGGACTAACCACCAATCAGATGGTCGATGTGCTGGATACCCTCAAGGCCCAGGATATGCTGGATTGCCTGCAGCTCCTGCACTACCACCTCGGTAGTCAGATACCGAACATCCGGGATATCCGGGCTGCGGTACGGGAGACCGCCAGATTCTACGCCGACCTGGTTACCGAGGGAGCCAAAATGGGATACATCGACCTCGGAGGCGGACTGGCGGTGGATTACGACGGGAGTCAGACTAATTTCATCCATTCCAAGAACTACAGTCTGGATGAATACACCACCGATGTCATCGAGGTATTGGTGGAAATCTTCAATGATAAAAACATCCCTCATCCGACAATCATCACCGAAAGCGGCAGAGCCACCGTCGCCTATTCTTCCATACTGCTGTTCAATGTGCTTGATGTTAACCGCTATGAACCGGGGACTATTCCCAGTGCCCTACCGGAGAACAGTCCGGAATTACTGGAAAACCTCTGGTATGTAAAACAGAACATGACCCTAAAAAACGTTCAGGAATGCTATAACGATGCAATTTACTATCGGGAAGAAATCCGGGAACAGTTCAAACACGGCAACATCTCCCTGCGTCAACGGGCCTTCGCCGACAACCTATTCATGGACATCATCCACCGGATTGCCGCCAGTCTAGAAAAACTGAAGCGCATTCCTCCGGAACTGGAGGGACTTGATGAGGTTCTGTACGATATCTACTACGGTAACTTCTCAGTGTTCCAAAGTCTCCCCGATGCCTGGGCCATTGAGCAGATATTCCCTCTGATGCCCATCCACCGTCTGCGGGAGCAGCCCTCCAGGAGAGCAATTCTTGCGGATATCACCTGCGACAGTGACGGAAAAATCGACCGTTTTGCCGATCTGCACGATGTGCGGAAGGCTCTGCCCCTCCACGACCTGAAGGCTGAGGAGGAGTACTACCTCGGTGTATTCCTGGTGGGTGCCTATCAGGAAACCCTGGGAGATCTGCATAATCTCCTCGGAGATACCAACGTGGTCAGCGTACGGATCAATGAAAACGGAAGCTTTGATTTTGTCCGGGAGATTGAGGGAGATGCGATCTGGGATGTTCTCTCCTATGTTGAATATGAACCGAAGAGTTTGGTAGAACGGTTCCGTGCCAAGGCCGAACAAGCGGTCCGGGACGGAAAGATTACAGTAACCGACCGCCGGAATATTCTCGCAGCCTTCGAAGCGAGTATCCGGGGCTACACATACTACGAGAAATAGGGGGAAGGTATGGCAAAAAAGGTACTTATCATCGGAGCCGGAGGGGTAGGTCAGGTTGTGACCCATAAATGCGCCCAAGCGCCTGAGGTATTCGGGGAAATAATACTCGCAAGCCGGACGGAGGAGAAGTGCCGGCGGATTGCGGCTCAAATAAACCGACCGATACGAACCGCCCGGGTTAACGCCGACAATGTTTCCGAACTGGTTACCCTTATTTCCCGGGAAAAACCCGACCTGGTGATCAATGTAGCCCTGCCCTATCAGGATCTCCCCATAATGGATGCCTGTTTGGAAACCAAAACCAACTACCTGGATACTGCTAACTACGAACCGAAGGACACCGCAAAGTTCGAATATAAGTGGCAGTGGGCCTACCATGAAAAGTTCGCCGAGCGGGGCATTATGGCCCTCCTGGGAAGCGGTTTCGATCCCGGGGTTACCAATGTGTTTACCGCCTACCTTGCAAAGCACTACTTCGATGAGATCACAGAGTTGGATATTGTGGATGTTAACGGCGGTAATCATGGTCAGGCCTTCGCCACCAACTTCAATCCTGAAATCAATATCAGGGAGGTAACAGCCCCCTGCAGACACTGGGAATCCGACAGCTTTGTAGAAACCCCGGCCATGTCCGAAAATCGGAGTTTTACCTGCCCGGAGGATGTGGGAACCTACAGCATCTACCGGATGTATCATGAGGAGCTTGAGAGCCTGGTAAAACACTACCCCAGCCTGAAGAAAGCGCAGTTTTGGATGAGTTTCTCGGAAAACTACCTCAAGCACCTAGAAGTGCTCCAAAACGTCGGGATGACCCGTATCGATCCGGTACTCTACAACGGTATGGAAATAGTTCCCCTGCAATTTCTGAAGGCCGTGCTGCCCGAACCATCGAGCCTCGGTCCCCTAACCCAGGGAAGAACCTGTATCGGAAATATTGTAACAGGCAAAAAAAACGGGAAGGAAAAACGAACCTACATCTACAACATTTGCGACCACCAGGATGCCTATCGGGAGGTTGGTAGCCAGGCTATCAGCTACACCACCGGTGTTCCGGCCATGATCGGTGCAAAAATGATGCTCACCCAGACCTGGATGAAACCCGGGGTATGGAATATGGAACAGTTTGATCCCGATCCCTTCATGGCCGATTTGAACCAGTACGGTCTTCCCTGGAAGATTCAGGATCCTGCAGAGTTAGGGTGATTCCCATGCCCGACCCCTCCATTCCCGGATTAGCGCCGGACAGACCATACTTTCGGGGATTCGATCCGTCCTCGGTTCCAACCCCTTGCTTCGTTGTGGACCGGGCAGCCCTGCAGTACAACCTGGATATCCTGTCGGGGATCTCCCGGGACAGCAGTGCTGACATTCTCCTGGCACTCAAGGCATTCTCAATGTTTGCAACCTTCGACCAGGTACGCAGCAGCCTCTCCGGGACCTGCGCCAGCGGAGTACACGAGGCCAGACTCGGCCGGGAGTTTGTCGATAAGCAGGTTCATAGTTTTGCGCCGGCCTACAATCACCAGGACCTCCTCCAGCTCCTGGAACTCTCAGACCATATAGTGTTTAATACCCCGGGCCAGTGGGCGCGCTATTCCCCGGCCTGCCTCGAGGCGCACCATATAAACCCCTCCCTCCGCTTCGGGCTGCGGATTAATCCCGAACACTCCGAGGGAACCACCCCCTTGTATGATCCCGCAGGCCCTTTCTCTCGTCTCGGGACATCTCGTCAGGCCTTCACCCGCTACCTTGAAACTCTGGGAGACTCCCCCGGAACGGCATCCCCTGTAGATTCCGCCTCATCCGGCCTTGTCACGGATTCCTGGTTCCGGCCCGGTGGGATTCTTCACGGCATATCCGGATTGCACATGCATTCCCTCTGCGAGCAGGATTCCTTTGCATTGGAACGAACCGTCCATGCCCTGGAAGAAGCCTGGGCCGATGTACTGGCCAGGCCGGAAATCACCTGGTTAAACCTCGGCGGCGGTCATCACATCACCAAACCCTATTACGATCGTTCCCACCTAACCGCCCTGATTCATCGGCTGAGCAGTGCCTACAACCTCAAGATTTACCTGGAACCCGGAGAAGCCATCGCAATACATACCGGTATCCTGGTAACCCAGGTGCTGGACACCCTCTGGAACGGCATGGACCTAGCGATATTGGATACCTCCGCCACGGCTCACATGCCCGATACCCTGGAAATGCCCTACCGCCCTGATATCTGGGGAGCGGGACTGCCCGGGGACGAGGCCCATACCTACCGTCTGGGTGGGCAGACCTGTCTTGCCGGGGATATCCTGGGCGACTACAGCTTTCCCCGCCCCCTTAATCCTGGGGACCGATTGGTTTTTGATGACATGGCGCACTATACCATGGTAAAAACAACCACCTTTAACGGAATCGGACTCCCCTCCCTGGCCCTGTATGACAGCCGTACCGGGGCGGTGGAGGTAGTGAAGTCCTTTGGTTACACTGATTTTAAATCGCGGTTATCTTGAATATTCTACCGATAGCCGCATTCTATAGGAGCATTAGGGCCCATGAGTCAATTTCGAGAACCCATCTTCCTTGGCAGCGAGTTTGATCAACCCAAGGAAAGTCATGCACTGTTTCACGTTATTCCCGTTCCCTACGAAGCCACCGTTTCATACGGGCAGGGAACCAAGCGCGGCCCCGGAGCCATCATCGACGCCAGCCTACAGCTCGAGGTCTTTGACGGAACCAGTTCCCCTGCCGAGGAATGCATCTACACCCATAATGATGTGGACTGCTCAGGAACGAGAGAAGAAATATTCTCGCGGATCACTAAAGCGGTTGCCCGTCCCCTGAAGGCCGATGGAGACAAGGTTCCGGTCATACTGGGGGGTGAACACTCCATAACCTACCCCGTCATGCAGGCCATGGTGGAAAAGTATGGCCCCGATAACATCGGTGTGGTGCAATTTGATGCCCATGCGGATCTGCGGGATAGGTACGAAGGAAGCCCGTACAGTCACGCCAGCGTTATGCGGAGGATCCATGACGATCTTGGTGTAGCCATTTACCAACTGGGTATCAGGGCCCTGTGCCCCGAGGAATTCATGTACCGTCTGGAACGCCGAATTCCCGGGGTAGATGCGAAGGTTCTGGTACCATCTGCAATGAAGGAAATACTGCTTCCCGAATCCTTCCCAGAGCACGTATTCATTACCTTCGATGTAGATGCCCTGGATCCATCAATAATGCCCGCAACGGGTACGCCGGTTCCAGGAGGACTCAGCTGGTACCAAAGCCTCAACCTCCTCGAATCCGTAGCGGCCCAGCGCAAGGTGGTTGGCTTCGATGTGGTGGAATTGGCTCCCATGGATAATTTTGTCGCTCCAAGTTTTGCTGCCGCGGACCTAACATACAAAATCATGGGTATAATTGCTCGTTCACGTCTTGCAACCGGCCCTCAAGAACATAAGAATTAAAGAAGAAGGCAAACCGAGGAATTAACTATGAATATGTATCTAAGGGGTATCGCCAACCTTCCCATTATGCCGGAGGTCGCTTCCCGAATCCTCTCACTGAACGAACAGAACAGCGCCTACTCATTTGAACAACTGGAGAAGATCGTCAAAATAGACCCCGGTTTAACGGCAAAAATTCTAAAAGTCGCCAACTCCGCCCTCTATTCCCGCCCCAAAGAAATAGATAATCTGCAGACCGCCATAGGCTTGTTGGGATTTAAAAACATCCGGAGTATGGTCGTATTGGTTACCGCCTCCACCATGGTACAGGCCTCGGGGAACCACCGGGTACTTAAACACCTGTGGGATGAATCGGTTCGGTCTGCATTCTACAGCCGGCTCCTAGCCATTCGAACGGGAAACCGCGATATCGCCGAGGAGGTCTTTATCGCCGCCCTTCTTCAGGATATCGGAAAGCTCGCCTTCGCTGTCAGCGAGACGGATGCATACACTACCATGGTGGAACACAGCCATGAGAGCCCTCCCCTCCCGGACCAGCAGCTCGCCCAGGAGGAAGCTAAAGAATTCGGAATGAACCACCGCGAGCTTGGTGCCATGATCCTGGAAAGCTGGAAGTTTCCCGACCAGTACATAGAAGCGTGCCGGAGCCACGGATCTACCACCGTTTCCCTGCGGTACCGAAAGCTCCTCAGCCTCATCTCCCTGGGGAGCGGCCTCAGCCAGGTCCCCCAGGATAAACAGCTGGATGACCAGAGCACCCAGCAACTTAAAACCTACCTCAGGTACCTGGGTCTGTCCGAGGACGATCTTGAACCGTTCCGTCAGCAAACCGAAACCGAACTCTCCAAGGACCGGATGTTCATTGAATGCCGTCAGATGATCGCCTAGCTGGTTACAGCCCCCTGACTGGCACTGGCTGCCAGCTTAGCGAACTTTGCCAGGGCCCCGCGATTGTACCCCGTGTCCCTGGGGCGCCAGTTCTCCAGCCGCTTGGTAATCTCCCGATCCCCCAGGGCGACATTCAGCGATTTTTTCTCTAGATCTATAGTGATTCGATCGCCATCCCTCAGGGCAGCCAAGGGCCCACCGGTCTGGGCTTCCGGACTCACATGCCCTACAATTAAGCCGTGGCTCCCACCGGAAAACCTCCCATCGGTGATCAGGGCCACCTTCCCTGCCAAGCCCTGACCGGCAATGGCGGCAGTAGGTGCCAGCATCTCCCTCATTCCCGGCCCGCCCTTGGGTCCCTCGTAGCGGATGACCACCACATCACCCTGCTTGATGGTACCGGCCATGATGGCCTTCATCGCCTCATCCTCGCCGTCAAAAACCCGAGCCGGTCCCTCATGGGAGCTCAGGGAGAGGCCGCAGGTTTTTAGGACGGCGCCTTCCGGGGCAAGATTACCCTCAAGGATAGCTATGGGTCCGGTTTTCCGTTCAGGGTTGGTGAATGGCCTGATGACTTCCTGGCCCTCCAGAGCAACCCGAACACCGGCGAGATTCTCTTCCAGGGTTTTGCCTGTACAGGTGAGACAATCCCCATGCAGCAGCCCTTCTTCCAGCAGCATCTTCATAACCACCGGTACGCCCCCGACCCGATGCAGATCCTCCATTACAAAACGACCGGCAGGCTTCATATCGGTCAGGATGGGGGTGGTGTCGTAAAACGCATTAAAATCACCGATGGAAAGAGGAACCTCCGCCTCATGGGCCAGGGCAAGCAGATGAAGAACGGAATTCGTGCTTCCTCCCAACGCCATAACCGTACGGATAGAATTCTCGAAGGCCTTGCGGGTCAGAATATCCCGGGGACGGATATCGGCTTCAATCATCCCCATGAGGGCCTTCACACTCTGGGAAATATGTTCGGTTTTTTCAGGATCCACAGCTGGAATGCTCGCTGATCCAGGCAGGCTCAAGCCCAGGGCCTCTACCGCCGCAGCCATGGTATTTGCAGTGTACATCCCCCCGCAGGCTCCCGCTCCCGGGCAGGCAGCACACTCTATCCCGTGACGTTCTTCTTCGGAGATCCGGCCGTTAGAATAGGCACCCACGGCTTCAAAGGCAGAGACGATGTCGATGGCCTTATCCTTATAACGGCCTGCTTTGATGGTACCGCCGTAACAAAAAATACTGGGCCGGTTCAGCCGGGCCATGGGCATCACCGTGCCGGGAATGGTCTTATCGCACCCGCCTATCCCCAGAATGGCATCCAATTGATGCCCCCGGGTCACAAGCTCAATGGTATCCGCGATGACCTCTCTGCTGATGAGGCTTGCCTTCATCCCCTCATGGCCCATGGCCTCGCCGTCGGTGACCACGAAGGTATTATATTTCATGGGAACCGCATCCGTCTCGCGGATGGCTTTTTTCGCCATGGCAGCCAGATCGTCGTGATGAATGTTGCATGGGCTCAGTTCTGCGCCCGCTGACGCAATGCCGATAAGGGGCTTGGAAAAGTCATCATCGGAAAATCCAATGGCTCTGAGCATGGCTCTATTGGGGGTTCGCTCCAGCCCCTGGGTCATTTCTTTGCTGTATCGATTTTTACTCATGGTATCCTCCAAAATTGGGTGATTTTTTTGCGGCCAACGAGTCCGGGATCTGCTCCGCGCACCCTACCCTGTGGTCCAGGGCACCTGAGCTCTGGGATGCCGGGCCCGGTTCCATGGCTCCGGTTTGGTCTCCGTGGCTCCGGCTCGGTGGCACTGACTCGGTCTTCGTGGCTCCGGTTTGGTCTCCGAGGCACTGACTCGGTGGCACTGACTCGGTGGCTCCGGCTCGTTCTCCGTGGCTCCGACTCGTTCTCCACCGCCGTCGCCGCCGTCAAGCATGGAAATCGAGAATTGCTCCCCGATAGGTTCTCTTGAGTTATCAAAAGGCTGGATAGCACACCCGACATAGCAGAGCCATCGGGAAGTATTCCCAGAGATGGCGCCACCGGGGAAATACGTTGCAGCCCCTTGCGCACTTGGTCTGTATTCTGGGACATGCCCCGGGTACCGGGCCGTTCCCCAGATATTTATTATAATTTCTGTAATATTTAAAAAAAAATCAAGGGCTGATTTGGGAGGCGGAATTAGGTGGTGCGCAAGATAAGGTTACATCCGGAGCTAACCACCCTACCCTCGGTGTGATCATAGATGGAGGGGTAAAGAAAGTAAGTTTCAACTTTTCCTTTACAACTATGGCGTTCTCAGATATGACAAATGTCGTCCTGGGGCTAATACCTGGATAGATTGATGATTTTTAGAAGCCCAGCTTCCAATGGTTCCCCTGGGAATATTTAGAAGTTCACTCACTTCCCGGTGACTCATCCCCTGTTCTACGACCATTGTCAACGCTTCGATTTTAATTCTTCACTATAAAACTTTTTCTCTGCCATGCCTTTATTTTCCAGCTACCAAGCAATTGGTGTCTACCGAATCCAGTGTAGGTCAAGTTATGGAATATTAAGAGGAACGCTATTGGGTTCATCAAGCAAGGGCCTAGAATTATAATCGATGTCCGGTAAAGGCGTATTGCGATCTATGTTCTGTTTTATCGCTAATGATGCAATCATTTCCCCATCAATATTAAAGATCCTGTACCGAATAATTCCCATTTCAAGCTCTAAATTTTCCTGAACATAGCTAGGGGTATATCCTTCTTCGAGAGCTATCTGGAGTAAAACTTTCAGGGGAAATAATGCTTGAATCTGATCAAGGGCTTTAGGATGTATATGTTTAAACACAGATTCATTTTGAGAATCCTTTTCGATTTCATACACTACTTCATTAGGATCTGCTGAAATTGAAGTTGCAAACAACCCTATCCACAAGCAAACAAAAATTATTTTTTTCATTGCGATCATCTACGGTAAACCCAGGGCGGTTCAGGTTTTCTATTTTTTCAGTAATCGAAACACCAACCTGTTTTTCCAATTTTTTATGTTTATTTTTATCATCTATACCTAATAGGTCTCTATCTACTAGAATGATGAATCACCATTTTGTATCCACTCAATTGTATTCATTTTGCACCTCAGCGCCGAAGGCGTCGACCTACCATTGCTATTATAACACTTCTCCAAATCACCCCTTAATTCCAAAAACCACGTACGCCATTATACGTAATGGAGGTTTAGCAAACCATAGGCTGGGAACCGGGGCGCCCTGAGGGCACCCCGGTGATGACCTCTCTATAGCCGTGTCAACAGGGTGAGGAGGAACTCCCAGGTTCGGGCTACCGAGGGAATGTTAACCCGTTCCTGGGGAGTGTGGGCTCCCCGGATATCCGGCCCGAAGGAAAGCATGCGAATTCCCGGTATTTTATCACCGATAACCCCGCACTCCAGTCCTGCATGGATAGCCTCAACCTCCGGAGTGTTTCCGGTTGCATTTTTGTAGGATTCCACTGCGAGTTTCAATAGAGGTGAATTCGGATCCGGGGTCCAGCTCGGGTACTCCCGGGTATATTCCACCCCGAAACCGCAGGCCTTGAATACCGAACCAACCTGAAAGGCAGCCTGATCCCGGAGGGACTGGATATCAGACCGCTGACTGGTAAGAACCTCCATAGCATCCCCTTGAATCTTCACGGCCGCGAGATTGGTGGAGGTAGAAACCATCCCCGGCATTGTACGGCTCCAGCCGAGTATTCCGTGGGGCACCGACTGGAGAAGTAACTCCACAGCCCGCTGATCTGCCGGGGTCATGGCCGGAGTGTTCTCAGATTCCAGGGAATGCATCTCTATGGCAAGCCCTGCATCCTCCGTACCCAACTCCCCAAGAAAGGTCTGTTTCCAGGTGATAAGGCAATCAGACAGCTCCGATACCATCTCGGATGGAATATAACAACGGAGAAAGGCCTCCCGGGGTATGGCATTGTGCTTATCCCCGCCCACCACGGTTACCAGACGGTAGCCGGACCAGCCGGATAGATCACGCATTATTCTTCCCATGAGCACCAATGCATTTCCCAGCTCCATATGAATATCCGCCCCGGAGTGTCCTCCCCGAAGTCCGGTAATGCTGATTTCCACGGGCTGCATTCCCTCGGGTATCCCGATCTCCCGGGTAAACGGCCGAGTACCGATGGTTTCCTTGCCGCCAGCACAGCCTATGCAAAAATGTCCTTCTTCCTCGGTATCAATATTCAAGAGCTGTCGGTACTGAATAAGGCTCGCGTCAAGCCCCATGGCTCCGGTAAGTCCGGTTTCCTCGTCCACGGTGAACAACAGCTCGAGGGGACCGTGGGGATAATCACCAACCATCAGGGCAGTCATGTAGGCAACGGCGATGCCGTTGTCCGCCCCAAGGGTGGTTCCCTGGGCGCTCAACCAATCCTCCCGGACCTCCAAACGGATTCCCTCCCGCTCAAAATCAAAGGTGGTCTCACGGTTTTTTTCACAAACCATGTCCACATGGCCTTGGAGAATAGTACCCGGCCGATCCTCATATCCAGGCGTACCGGGTAGTCGGACGATAAGGTTCCCTACCCCATCCGTGGTTGACTGGAGGCCGCGGCTCTCTGCCAGTTTTTTCAGGTATGCAATGATCCCATCTTCACATTTAGAGCAGCGAGGAATAGCGCTGATAGCCTCAAATTGCTTCCAAACCTGCTGTGGATCCTGTTGTACTATTGTATTCATCCTCTTCTCCTTTTTTCCATTGCCGGTTCCCGGTAGCCATGTCATCCCTCAATCCACCGGAATCTTCTGCTCCGGTTTCCCCACACACACTCATGAGCAGCCCAATACTGGGAGGGCACAACGCTTCTAATGACCCATGCCGGGGGCACCACCCCTGGATTCAATCCTGGATTGCTCCGCTATCTGGCGTATGTTCAAGGTTTTCCGCACTAGGAACTAGGTGAGAATCACAGTCATGGTGTTTTCCCAGAAACCCTACCCCAGGCCTGTGTCTTGGCACTGTAAATCACCCCTTCCGTGCTATACCAGAGCTATGAGTTGTACCATAATTTTTCATGGTGCGCAAAAGGTTGTAGCGTTTCACCTCCCCGGCACTAACTCTGGATTAGATTTAGGTTCTACCGCCATACCCTGAAAATGGTATAGCCCTGTTCGCACTGGGATGCTGAGTTTGCGAATATCACGAAAGAGAACCATGAAGCATGGGCCTGGGTGGGAGGATGGACCTGGGAAATCCTGAGCAGTAACTACGGTCCATGGTCTGCTCATTGGAATAGGTCTATTCGCAGACGAATTGCCGCACCTTGGTCATTTTCCGCGAAAGAAGGCCATGAATAGCCGGAGGCAGCAGGTAATCGCTGATGTACTTGCGGACCGCCTGATCAAACTGCTCCAGCATGATCTGCTCGTCATCGAAGCCTTCCCACCGGGGATCATCCAACAACCGGGCCATGGACTGAATACCACGGATCTCAGACTCAAAGAGGGCGTTATTCTCTTTAAGGACGTACTCGGTGATTTCAGCGCGTTTATACCGGTCCAAGGCAATCTCTTCCATGAGTCGCAGATCCTCTTCCATATCATCAAACTCCAGGCGCAGCAGCCCGATGAGCTTTTTAATACCTCTGTGCATGGTACTCCTCCTTTCAGTTGTATTGTAGTACAGTTTCACCGGAGAAGCCATTTCACTCGGGTTCCCGGGGATTTGTACTGGGTTAACTAGTGGACATCCCTCGGGTAGACCGGGGAAAACAATGCGGATCGGATACGTTTTTTTTATGGCCCTGCTTGACAATTTTCAGCAGAATCGGCATAGTACGTCCATCAGCTGGAGGCGTGGTGTAGTTGGTTAACACGCCGGCCTGTCAAGCCGGAGATCGCGGGTTCAAGTCCCGTCGCTTCCGTCCAGCTATGCACCGAATCCCTGAATTCGGTGCTTTTTTTTGTCTTTAGGGCGGGGATGGTATCGGTATCCCTTACACGCCGCATAGTACCCATTGCTGCCTGCCGGTCCCTCCCCGTTTCCGGTGCTTGCTGTTCTGCTATGGCTGCTTGATCCCAAACAGCGCGGTGGTTTCTATCCCCGCAACAAGCCCCGGCAATAAAATCACCCTGATTTTGAAGCAACCCAGATAATCCTCGCGGTATATCTGGTATGGTTCCCTCATTAGATCCAGAGAGCTGGATTGATCAGATGACAGTTCGGCTGGGTGTGTCTCATTTGTACCCCTACCAAATATTGGTGATGTTTCATCTGGCAAGGAGCATGGGCCTGCTGGATTCCCAGGAGGCTGCCGAGTCGGTGCTCTGTCTTTTTCCCACGGGGATGGGCAAAACACTGTGTTTCATGGGGCCCCTTGCTTTTTCACCGGGGATTTCAGTGGTGGTCTACCCCCTCAATGCCTTGCTTCATGATCAGCAGCGAAGGTTTCAATCCCTGGGTATTCCAGCTCTGGTACTCCAAGGCGGACAAACGAGCCAGGAGCGACGGGCGATTCTGGCAGAGCTGGAACAGTCGCCCCAGATGGTAATCCTAACAAACCCCGAAACCCTCTTGAGTCCGGCGTTGGATTCATGGTGGACCAGGGTACAAATTAAGAACCTTGTGGTGGATGAGGTCCATCTGGTGGATCAGTGGGGGGCCGATTTTCGTCCCCTGTTTCGAGAGTTAGGGGAGTTCCGCCGGTTCTGGGGCATACCCTGCCTGGGGGCTTTTAGCGCTACGGTGAGTGATCAAAGCCTGACGGTTCTGAAGGATTGCTTATTCTCGGGTGATATGTTGCGGATCATCAGGGCACCCTTGGATCGGCCGAACATCTATTTCTCTGCATTACCCTGTTATTCTTCTCTGGAAATCCTCCCCCTCTTGTTTAGTCCTCTGGCCTCCTTATTCGATATGACTGCCCTGGAGCAGCCCGCTATTATTTTTACACCAACCCGAAAATCAGCAGAACGCTGTGCCCTGTACCTGAGACAGTGGATTCGGATTTGGGGCAGGCTTTTTATAGACGACTCTGGGAACCCGATCTCTCCTCCCTGGCGACCTGAGGACTGCCAGGCCTACCATGCCGGGTTAACCAAGGATGAACGCTGTCGGTTGGAGGCATGGTTTTTTAAACAGGAAACGGGGATTCTCAGCGCAACCTGTGCCTACGGTACCGGTATCGATAAGCCGAACATCCGTACAGTCGTGCACCTGACTGCACCCCGGGATCCCCAGGCCTATGTGCAAGAATCAGGAAGGGGAGGCAGAGACGGAAAGCCAGCCTTGGCTTTGCTGCTTCTGGAGCCCGGGGCTCCAAACTGGACCCTGGATTATTCCCGAGCAGATCAATGCCGAAGGGCCTGGCTCACGGCTCAACTGTCTGATGATTTGGAAGGCTGCGCCGGATGTGATTCCTGTGATGAGCGGCAGGAGTACACCGTCCCCCTCGAATGGAGATTGATAGAACCCCTTTTCTCCGTTCTAGGCTCGAAGCCAACGGAGCAGCAGATTCATTCCTGTATTGTATCAGGGTTTTTGGCCGGGGTTCTTCAGGGAACCGAAACCAAGCTGCGGACTCTCTTAGCCATCCGTCTTTTACAGCAGCTTCCATGGCCCACCATCAGGCAGTGGCTACGCTTGGCATCCGAAGACGGTTTTCTAAAAAGAGTACAATATCCATGGGCGCGGCTGTTCCCGGGTGTATCTGTCCGCTACAATGTCAATCATGGAAAAACTCGAATTTTTGGGCACAGGAACTAGTACGGGGTTACCGGTTCCCGGCTGTCGCTGCAGGGTTTGCAGGTCCGAGGACCCCCGGGATACCCGCCTACGCTCCAGCATCTTCTGGCATGGCAAGAATGTTTCAGTCCTTGTGGATACCGGACCCGACCTGCGTCAACAGCTGCTGCGGTCCCGGATTACCCATATAGATTTGGTTCTCATTACCCATACCCACGCTGATCACATCCACGGCATCGATGATCTCCGGACCCTGAGTTACCGTAACCCCCAAGGCAGCATTCCTCTGTATGCATCTCCCGAGGATTGCCGGGAGATACGCAGGCGATTTGACTACATCTTCCCAGAAAATCCCGGAGCTGGCCACGGCGGTGGCCGCCCTCACCTTTCCCTGCATTCCCTGGAGGCGTTTCAACCCGTACAAGCCGGGGACCTCACCGTCACTGCCCTCCCGGTTTGGCACGGAAGATCCATGGTCTATGGCTACCTTTTTGAAACCCGGGATGCTGCCGCGGTCTACCTGACGGACATATCAACACTCCCCGATGATACTCTCGCCTTTTTGCAAAAGCGGCCCCTGGACCTCCTGGTGATTGACGGCCTGCGTCCCAGCCCCCATCCCACTCACTTCTCATTCTCCGAGGCCCTGGAAGCCGCTCGCCAGGTAGCGGCGGGTAGTACCTATATTACCCATCTCAGCGATGAGGTCACCCACGTGGAGGCTGAGGGTCTCCTGGGTCCGGCGGCCCAGCCCGCCTATGACGGTCTCGTGGTGGAGGTGGGCAATGGAGAAACCTGGGGAATCCATAGTTGACATATCAACTTTAGTTTAATACCATAGAGCCATGTTTACCGTTACAGCAAAAGGCATTTACGGGCTCTCCGCCATGGTGGAACTCGCCCGCTACTATGATCAGGGTTCCCGCCAGATAAAAGACATCGCCGAGGCCCACTCCATTCCCCAGCACTACCTAGAGCAAATCCTCGTTGCATTGAAGAAAGCAGGTTTGGTGGAGAGCTTTCGTGGCGCTCAGGGGGGGTACGCCCTGGCAAAAAAACCGTCCCAAATCATGCTCATTGATATTCTCACCCAGCTTGAGGGCAAACTTGAGGTTATTCCCGAACAGAGAAAGGGAAACGAGCTCAGTTTTTTCTGGGAAGAACTAGAATATGAAATCCGGCGATATCTGAACCGCTCCCTGGAAGACCTGCTCATGGCCCATGAAGAGAGCAAAAACCAGGTTTTTTATTCAATCTGACATCCCTGTACAGCGGGGATGATTCTCAGCCCGGCTGATTTCCGGGATGACATACTTCCGGTATGGTACCTAAGCGGCTCGCCAGAAAGCCGACCCGGTTCCTCAGATGTTCATGAGCATCGCAGCAAATCTCACTCTACAAAAACCCGCCGGTGGGCCCGAAAATCACCGGGAAGCAGTCCGGTCTGCTGAAATAGCAGGTTCTGCAGCCGAGCAGCTGCTTCCAGGGATTCGGCGGCGGTCCTGGAAGCCTGTTGGCGGAACCAATCCGCCTCTGCAGGATAGGCGGCCATTAACCGATCTCTGTAGCGGCCCGCTATGGTCCAGGTCAGCTGACCCAGGGGTTGCTGCAGGAGGTACGCCTGAAACTCGTTCTCCATGAGGTATGTATCCCCGGGATCGTACTGCATGTAGGAAAAATACCGGGTTATATACTCCCGGGAAGCATCCGACAGGTTGTTCCATTCGATCCGGCTCTGTTGTACCAGCTCCGGGGTTTGATAATACACACCGTGTAGGGCCTCATGGGTCATGAACAATAACCGGGAGGCAGGAGTTTCCCGGGGGTCCCGGGTAATACTAATGATCCCCCCCTCCCCGGGCCGGTAACCTGCCTGGGGACCTTGAAGGATGATGCCGTGTGCCAGGAGAAGCTTTTTCAAATACTCCTCCTCGGGATTGAGGGCAAACCCTTGGGCCTCAGCTGCGGAAAAGAAGTCCGCCAGCCCCTCGGCCCGGTAGTTATGGGCGTTCCAGCCATGGCGGCCCTGCAGCTGGGTATTACTCAGCAGGGTGCCCCGGAAATTCTTTTTTTCTACAAAAAACGCAAGCCTCTTAAAGAACGCCGATTGAATCTCCCGGGTCCTAAAGTCGAAGATGAGAATGGGCGCAAACAAATCCCAGGAGTAAAGCTCAAAATCCCTGTGGCGCCAGGCAGCCTGGGGATACCGCAACAGGGTTCCAAGATCGATAGGAAGGGGCTCGGGTATGGGCGGAGAATCCATGGAAAACAGCTGGGCTGTCCGGGGTTCTAGTACCGAGGTGTAGGTGCCGGTGCTGACCCCGGTGAGCAGGAGCCCCGGCTCACGGCTTATAATCCGGAGAGAATGGGGAATAAAACCAAGCTCAGCAGGGTAGAGTACGGTCTCGTGTTCCCCGGGGTGAATAACCATCTCGACAATCCCCGGATTGGCTGAGCTTGTCAGGGCAGGAAGAACCTCCACCCTGATGCGGGGGCTGACGGCCTGTTCCCCGGAAGAAGGATTGCTCCGGGAAGAGCCGTCATCGGATGCCTCGCCAGTCAGGTTCAACCGTCCAGGGGGCACATCGTACTCATAGCGGAGAGACAGGTAGCTCAGTCGATTTGGACCCGGGTCTGCGGTCATGGAGGGAGGAAGGATCAGTTCCTGGAGGGATTCCACCACGTTTTCCCCTGGATCCACCAGGGTCAGCTCTTCACGATAGCCGCCCTGGGGAGGTAGGCCGATCCGGTCATGATGGAAACCGAACCCCGGCTGCCGCTGTTCGGAAAGCTGAAGCCGGACCAGGGGCACAGGGGCATTGGAATCACCTTGTAAAAACGAGGCCCTAAAACCGGCAATCTGAACCTGGGCCGGATGCGCCGAGGCGGCAGAGGGATCTGAGTCCCCGGTCTTGGTATCCCCAGTCCGGACAACATCCCGGTTCGGTTCCGGTCTGGAGACGGCGGTTTCGGGCCAGATATCTTCCATGGGATCGATGGTCAGTTCCAGACGACGGGTATCCTTCGGCCCGACCTGTGGCGGCCTGACGGTCAGCCGGGAAAGGGCATAGTCGGTCTGCACCCCTCCCCGGGAATTCTCCGGGGGATACAGGCTCAGGATGAAATCAGGCGTTCCGGGGGGGATCGTCAGGGTTATGAGATCACCGGGCCGCACCGTCTGCGGGGTTTCAAGAACCGTCACAGGATCGCTTCCCAGGCCGAATAAGCCGGCCTGACGGTACAACAGTACCTTCTCTCCCTCGGAAGAATAAAACTCCAGATCCTCCACTGGCTGCCGGCAGGAAGAAAGGCTGAATATCGCCGTACAGGCTGCCGCCATCAGAAAGAGAACCCTACTGTTACCTGATTTGTTCATGCAGGCATCTTATAACCCCAGGATACGCTTGGCAAGAAGCTGGGCTATCTCATACTTCCTATTTAGTGAGGTTTCGTTGCTCCGGGTAAAATTATCCAGGGTACCGGCAAAGGCCTCCGGCAGGGTTTGCAGGGTCAGAATGTGGGTACTCATGATGCGCACCGATGGTTCGAAACACCGGTTAATCGCGTAGACCGTCCGGCAAAGACTCTTCAAAAATCCGGCAGCCGAGATGGTGAAAAACAGGCTATCCCCCCGGAGGGCGGCGGCCCCCAGATCGCTGAGATGATGCTCCATCTTCACCTGGGCTGCAGCACGAACCGCCTCCCAAAAGCTATCGGGCACCTGGGAAAGCTGGCTGCGCATCCGCTCGATCCAATCGGTACGCTGGAAGAGAATCCGGGCATGGGCCAACCGGTAGAGAGAATAGGTTCCCGTGTCCCGCATCTGGGTGGCAGAAATTTTTGACACAGGGGCCCCGGCCTGGCCGCCCGACCCCCCGGTTACCAGGGCTTCAAACCGGTGTAGGCTCTTATACTCGATACGAAAGGGAAGCTCTTCGATAAAAAAACGGTCCTTGGTGGAGTTTCGCCCGGCCTCAAACCCCCCGGCAAAGGTAAACGCACTGCGGCGCACCTCTTCCCGGGGCACCGCACCCTGATAATACACATCCAAACTCACAAAAAAATACGGATCATAGATATCCTTGGAATAATCCATGACGGTAATGGTATCAACGCCTTCCCACTGTGATACGGTTTGTACTACCCTCTTGATTGCGTCGTCTACCTTGTGCATTACCAGCTCCTAGTTCACCTTAAGTTCAGCCTAGTATATCATGGCGCCCGAGGAGGGTGCAATTGATAGTATTGGCTCTAACCATCCCGGATTCCGTCGCCGCCTCTGCGGCCCGTCTTCAGGAACAGCTCTCCGGTTCACCCGGCTGGGAGGCCAGCCTCGTTATGCCCCCCCTCATCCCCCTCTACCGCTTGGACACCTACCCGAGCAGGGGGCAGATGATCCGGGCGGTATGCATAAACGATCCGCGGCTGGTACCGGGCGAGCTTCGCGAGGTTCCCGGCCGGTTGGGCAGCCCTTTTCAAGTCGAGGTTTCTCTTCAGGGTGATTTGAACGCCTCAGCCTTAGCGGAGGGCCTTTGCTCCCGGGACGATACGGGTGGTGCAGCCTCCCGGAACCAGTTGAATCCCCACCCTCTTTTCAATCAGGATACAGGGCCCGCCTTGGTGCTCGGTCTCGGCAGCCGGGAATATCCCCGGCCCATCCACACCCTATACCCCGTAATCGGCCCCCTGCCCCAGGCCCTCACGAGCCTTTCCCTGTCCCTGGTAGACCTATGCCTCACAGACAACCGGGATACCGCAACCCTGGACTGGCGGTTCCTGCTCTCCCTGCGCCTTCCCAAGGGCCGTAAAAATCCGGTACAGTAGGGCCATGCACCATCTCCACGCCACTGTCATTCATAACCGGCCGGCAGCCCGGGGCTATCTCAGCCTTCGATTCTCCTGGCCGGAGACCTCGCCAGTTCCGAAACCCGGACAGTTTCTCACCATCCGGGTATCCGATTCTCCGGTCCCCCTGCTGCGCAGACCCTTCGCATTTTCCGATACCGGAGATGGCTGGGCTGAAATTCTCTATGAGAAGCGGGGGACTGCCACAACCCTGCTGGGCGGCCTCCAGCAGGGCGACAGTCTGGACCTCCTCGGCCCCCTGGGAAACAGCTTCTCCCCACCCCGGGAACACCGTAGGCCCGTCCTGATCGGGGGAGGTATCGGTATGGGACCGGTACTCTATTGGTCTCGAATCCTGGCAGCCCAAGGGTACCGTCCCCTGCTCATCATCGGCGCCAGGGACAAGGGACTCATACCCGATCTGGATCTTCCCCGGGGGATTGATTTCCTGCCCGCCACCGACGACGGGAGCCTGGGATTCCATGGAACGGTGGTAGACTGCCTGGTGAATTACCTAGAGAATCATCCCGAGGCGGAGCATGGGAATCTGGAGTTATACAGCTGCGGTCCAAACCCCATGATGCGGGCCCTGCATTCCTGGAGCCGGGGTCAACTGCCACCGGCTCCCCTATGGGTTTCAATGGAGCAGACCATGGGCTGCGCGGTGGGAGCCTGTATGGGCTGCGTTGTGAAGGTCCACGGAGAAAAACCCTTCGCCCGGGTCTGTATGGAGGGCCCGGTCTTTGACAGCAGCCTTATCGATTGGGAAGGAGTAGGCCATGAGTACCTTTGACCCCCGGGTCCGTATCGGCTCCCTTACCATGACAAACCCCGTAGGTGTAGCCTCTGGCACCTTCGGGTACGGCAGTGAGTATGAACAGCTCATCGACCTCTCGAGCCTGGGAGCCCTCTACACCAAGGCCGTTACCCTGGAGCCCCGTCCGGGAAACAATATTCCCCGGATTGTTGAAACTCCGGCTGGTATGCTCAACAGCATCGGCCTAGCCAATGTGGGCAGCAGGGGGTTTACCCGGGAAAAGTACCCCTACCTGCGTGATCTTCCCTGTTCGGTAATCGTTAACCTTGCGGGCAGTTACATTGAGGATTACTGTCAGACCCTGGAATACCTGGAGGAACACGCCCCCTTGGCGGGTTACGAGGTGAACCTCTCCTGCCCCAATGTGAAATGCGGGGGAATGGCCCTGGGTACAGATCCGGCCCAGGTTGCCGAGGTAACCCGGGAGCTACGTAAGCGAACCAAAAAACCCCTGATAATCAAACTCAGTCCCAATGTCACCGATATTACCTCCATCGCCAAGGCCGCTGAAGAGGCCGGAGCGGACGCGGTGAGCTGTATTAATACCCTGGTGGGAATGCTCATCGACACCAAGCATAAACGCCCCCTGCTCTCGACTGGAACCGGAGGTCTCTCCGGCCCGGCCATTCTTCCCGTAGGACTGGCGGCGGTGTACCGGGTAAGCCAGGCTGTGTCGATTCCGGTAATCGGTCTGGGGGGCATTATGGAGGCCGACCATGCCATCCAGTACCTCCTGGCCGGGGCATCAGCAATTCAGGTGGGAACCGCAAACTTTGTCGACCCCTCAGCTACTGCCCGGATCCTGGAGGGCATTACCGACTACGCCCGCCGGGAGGGGCTGGCATCCATCCAGGATTTTCACCAGTTCCTGGGACGGAAGGCGCAGCTTTGATAGAATGCACGGGAGTGTAATCCACGCCGGATAGAGCCGGGCCCTCGGGTATCATACCGGCTCTTCCCGCTGAAGGTGGATGAGCCGCCCCAGGATCTCCACTCCCCGGCGGATCTGCCCTGGTGAGGCGGCCCCGTACCCCAGGCGTATACAGGAAGCGTACTCCCCATGGGCGGAAAAAATCGCTCCCGGAGCAATGGTAATACCCTGGTCTCGGGCTAACCGTTGGAGCACCATCGTATCACTTCCTTGAGGTAGTTCGATCCACAATACCAGCCCTCCCCGGGGTCTGGTGATGCGGCTGCCCCGGGGCAGCACCCGGTTCAGGGCATGAATCATGGTATTCCGCCGTTCCTGAGCCTCCCGGCGTAGCCGGTACAGGTGACGGTAGAATCCCCCTGAACCAAGAAAATCCTCCATCATAAGGGCCATGAGGGCGGAACCGCCCGTTGATTGGGCCACGGACCGGGCGGTCATAGCCTCAAACATCTGCCCCGTGCTATGAACCCAGCCGAGCCGAAGACCCGGCCCCACGGTTTTGGAGAAAGAGCTGAGATACACCCCCCGGGAAACGAGGCTGGATAGGCTGGGGGTAACCGGGCCCTCAAATCGTATGAGGCCGGCGACGTCGTTCTCAATTACTGGAATATCCCCCTGTCTACAAAGCTCGGCGATTCTGGTCCGATGTTCCCAGGGCATGAGGGAGCCCAGGGGATTGGCGTAGTTGGGGCTCACTAACAGACATGCGTGGCCGGAATGCCGGGAGATAGGTTCCTCAAGGCCCCGGGGATCCAGACCCGTTTCCGGGTGGGTCGGCAGGGGCAGTATCCGAAGCCCCAGCTGCCTTGCCAGAACCAGGTATCCGCTAAAACAGGGACTCTCGGTGAGCAGAAGGTCCCCGGGACTGGTTACGGCCGAGAGAGCCAGGTAGAGCCCCTCCGTGGCTCCCCGGGTCATGAGTATGTGGCCTGCCTCGGCGGGAATGCCCGTCCCCAGCCGGATCATGAGTTGGGCGATCTGAGCCCGAAGGGACCGTCTTCCCGGTGCAAAGTCGTACCCCCAGGCCTCCTCCCGGGCGGTCTGACGCCGCAAGAGACCGGACAGCTGGGACTGGGGGATGAGATCCGCCCCCGGCGCAGCGATGCCCAGGGGGATTCCGGCGGAACTTCGGGCAGCATCCATGGCATTTTCCATTAACAAACTCAATTCAGCCCCCCGGGGTTCCAGGGCCTTGGATACCCCCGGTACCGCGAGACGCCGGACACCCTCCCCTGGAGGTATCAGCTGCCACCCAGACCGTTCGACCCCCCGGATGAGCCCCTGGGATTCCAAAACCCCGTAGGCTTGAACCACCGTATTGGGGCTCACCGACCATTCCCGGGCGGTCTGCCGGATACTCGGGAATGCTCTGGGGGGACGGTGCGCCGTCTCCCCTCGGCGCCACTGCTCGATCATCGTCTCCAGGGCCCGGGCGATTTCCAGATATTTGAAGGATTCCTTTTTCACCTGTCCTCCCCATCTGTATCATATTTTATATTTCATTCTGTATCTGTACCAGCTTTTTACCGGGGTATACCCTGCTTGTATGATGATTACAGGTTCTAAACGGTCCAGCCGGCTGCCCGGCTCAGAAATCAGATCCCTGCTCCGCCATGCCGGATCCCGGGATATCATAAGTCTGGCAGGAGGCCATCCCCGGGACGAACTCCTCCCCCTGCAGCACCTCCAAGAAGCAGTCGGACGCGCACTAACTCGGTTCGGTCGCCGCAGTTTACAGTACGGTAGGACCGAGGGCGAGGCGGAATTGAGGGACTGGGTCTGCGGATACTACCAGGACCGGGGAATACGGGTTACCCCTGAGCAGGTTCTCATTACCTCGGGAAGCCAGCAGGGACTGGATCTCCTAGCCCGGGGACTCTTTGATCCCGGGGATCCGGTGTACATGAATGATCCAGGGTATATTGGAGCAATCCAGGCCTTTCAGGCAGCAGAACTGGTTTGCCAGCCATGGAATTTCACTTCAACCCCTGGGAGTGCCCCGGGAAACCTCTACATTGTTCCCAACTTTGCCAATCCCACCGGAGAGAGCCTGCCCCGGGAGGTTCGTCGTGCTCTTCTGCAATCCTCCCACTGGATTATCGCCGACGATCCCTACGGCCAGATTAGTTTCTGCGGTCCGACAAGTCCCTGGCTTCCGGACATACCTATAGAGGACGGGCCCCTGATCCTTTTGGGTAGCGGATCAAAGTGGCTCTGCCCGGGACTTCGCATCGGATGGATCGTTGCCCCCACCGCCCTTATCGAGCTTCTCGGACGGCTGAAACAGGCAGCGGATCTGCAAACCAGCACCCTGTCCCAGTTCACCTTCCTCGAGTTAGCCGGGCTTCTCCCCCCCGAGGGGGCGAGGGACCTGCTGGTTCCGGTGTACAGACAACAACGGGATGCCATGGTCACCGCTCTGAAGCGTTATTGGGATGATGACGGGGCCTTCCGCACTCCCCAGGGCGGATTCTTCCTCTGGCTGACCCTCCCCGAAGGCTGGTCCGCCGGGGACTTCGCTGCCAGGGCATTGGAGAGGGGGGTCGCTGTGGTTCCGGGTACGGCCTTTGCCTTGGATCGCAGCCGGCCCGGGCACCCTGGCACGATCCGGCTGAGTTACAGCAAGGAGACTCCCGAGATGATTGACCGGGCTATAGCACGTCTTGCTGAGATCCTGTAGACCGGCCCTCCAGAACCGCCACTGCCCAGCGTGCCGTTTCCCTGACAGCAGCATCAGAATCCTCCCGAATAACCTCTCGTAGAATGGGGATGAGGGTTTTCTCACCGCGGTTAGCCCCGGCGATACAAGCGTTGCGAACCATTCCCTCCCGCCGGGCGCGCATTACCGGGGTGCCGGCAAACCGCCGGACAAAATCCTCATGGCTGCGCATGGAAAGCAGCTCCCCCAGGTCCTGGGTTCCCTGGGCGCGTATTGTGAGGAAGTCCTCGACCCCGGTCTGCTGGGCCTTGAGATTCAGCGGGCAGACCTCCTGACAAAGGTCACAGCCGAATACCCAGTCACCCATGAGGGCGCGAAGGTCCTCGGGTATGAGGCCCCGGTGCTCGATGGTCAGGTAGCTGATGCATCGTGAGGCGTCAATTCGAAAGGGTGCCGTCAATGCTCCGGTGGGGCAGACCTGGATACAACGCCGGCAGGAGCTCGGACACACCCCTTGAGCACTGCTCCCGGGATTCTCGGGAATTTGATGGTGACCCCGGGCTTCCAGGGCCAGGGTCGTTAACAATCCCCCTAAAAACACCCAGCTGCCTTGCTCATGGGTGATTAACAGGGTATGGCGGCCGGTAAACCCGATACCTGCGGATTGGGCAAAGAAACGCTCATGCAGCGGCCCGGCATCGGTGAAGGGTAAAAACTCTTCCCCGGGAAAATCCTGCCCAAGGGATGTCTTCAGGGTATTCAGTCTGGTCTTTAGTACCTTATGGTAGTCCCTGCCCCAGGCATACCGGGAAATTCGCCCTCCCCGGGGACCTAGCATCCGGCCCTTTCCCCAGGATGCTTCCTGGTAGTAGGGCAATGCGGCCAGTATCACCGATCGGCAACCCGGAAGAATCCTTTCGGGATCGAATTTCATTTCCCTGTGCCGCTGCAAAAAGGTCATGGTGCCATGGTTACCCTCGTCGAGCCACCGGGCATACATCTCCTCCATGGGGCCCCGCACCCCCTGGGGAATCCGGGCATCGGCAATACCGAGCAGCTGGATTCCCGCCTGATCCGCCCGAACCTCGATGGTTTCCTCGGGGCTTCCGCTCCCCCGGGCCATCAACTCACCCCCTGGACGGAGGCACCGTAGGCGCACCAGGGTAGCAGGAAGCACTCGCTGCACCGGGGTTTTCGGGCGTGGCAGAGCGCCCGGCCGTGAAGGTTCGCCGTCATGGAAAACTCGGACCAGTATGCCCTGTCAAGTTGAGCCGCAATATCCTGTTCAACCCTCTTCGGATCCTCATGCGCGGTTAATCCCAGCCGGCGTACCACTCGCCCAAAATGGGTATCAACGATAATCGCCGGCTTATCAAAGATATGGTGCAACACCACCCCCGCACTCTTCCGGCCCACCCCGGGAATCCGTACCAGCTCTTCCATGGTCTGGGGCACCCTGCCCCCGAAATCTTCCACCAGAACCTTGCTTGCCCCGATAATGTTCCGGGCCTTGCTCCGGTAGAATCCGGTAGAATGGATCAATCCCTCGACCTCCTCCTGCCGGGCACCTGCTAAGGCGTGGCTGTCGGGGTAGCGGCTAAATAAGGCTGGGGTGATTTTATTGACCTGGGCATCCGTGGTTTGGGCGGATAACACCACCGCTATCAGAAGCTCAAAGGCATTGGTATATGAAAGCAAACTCGCTCCTCCGTCGTACCGAGCAGCCAGTTCCCTATGTATCTGCAAAATGCTCATGGTGGAAATAGTACCCGAAAATCCCCATCTTCGGGAACACAGGAGACTCCCGGGACTGTTATAGTATCTAAGAAGGAGTACCCTTGACATGAATACCCATCGAACTACCCCGGGCTGGGTCACCACCCTGGGAACCATCGCTCTTCTAGCCATAACCCTCACCGGCTGTGCGTCCCGGGTTACCCTGGACCGCTGGGACCTTCCGGATACAGCACTTCGAACCGTTACCCTGGAGTTTGATCCCCCGGATGCTCACCATAACCCGAAGGGGGAAATGGGAGTAATACTCGCCATCGCAGCCAGCGTGGCTGAAACCGTCATACCCATGAACATCGACACCGAAGCCATCGAAGCTGAGGCTCGGATCGTCAATCAATCCCTTCAGGAAACCTTGACCTGGGACCTTGAGCTCCCTCTGCTTCCGCCTGTGGATTCACGGACAAGCCTGCGTATTGAATCCGGGGATGGTTCCTGGGTTCATACAACCGCCTATCGGTATGAATCCAGGCCGGAGGCCGATCTTTCGGTAGCCATCACCCTGAGCTACGAGCGTACGGGAACCGTTCCCTTCGGGGTGGATGAGGCCGCCGTGGGTATCGGGATGGTGTACCCCAAGGCCCGGCTTGACGTAACCATGACCGACCGGAGGGGAGACACCCTCTGGCGTGACCATGCAACCTACCGGAGCGACCAGGCCATCCCCTTTGGAAGCCTGTCGGTCTTCGGCGTTGAGATGGTCCGGGAGTACGATACATCTCATAGCTTTGTCTCCCTGGTCGATCAGGCCCTGTATAAACTGGTGGATCGGACCCTTCACTGGTAACCTCCGCCCTCGGTACCGCCTAGGATAAACCGAAGCGGTAGATTCGGTAGATTCACCACCTTTCAAGCATGACAGGCCCGGATAACGGGCCTTGTCCTCCTGGGCGGACCTGTCGTATTATTGGCATATGCATAAAACAAATCACAAAGCAATTGCCACCATGGGCTTTCATGTAGCCCATAATCTCGGCTCCGCCAAGGAGTTCATAGTATTCCAACCCGACACGAAAACCGTTGATCTCCTACCCCTTCCGGGTGAGGTTACCGGCGTTCTCATTCCCGGGTACCTCGCCGAACAGGGAATTTTCGAGGTCTACACTGGGGAGCTGGATGCCATGGTGCTCCAGGAATGTACCCGTCTGGGTATCCAGGTTCACCGGGGATACGACGGCGAGGCCCAGAGCCTTGTTGAAGATCTGAACTGGCAGGGCATGCAGAAAGACTCCGATGAAGACCACCACCATCAAGGCCACCGTCACGGCCACCATCACGGCCACGGCGCCTGCGGATGCGGCGGGGCCTGCGGCGGCGCATCCATCGAATCGGTTCTGGAAGCGATGAAGGGCTCACTCAAAGACTAATGGTGTGCGCGAAAGAAGGTAAAGAACACCGAATCTAGCGGCTCCATCCACGGATCGGGCTGCGGATAGGTTCGATAGTGACAAAGGTGACAACCTGTTACCCACTATCAAAGACTAAGGAGAGAAGCATGCACGGTAATCCCAATCAAGGGGAACAACAAAAGCGGATCAACGAAAATCTCGGTCAAATCAAAAATATCATCATGGTCATGAGCGGCAAAGGCGGTGTGGGAAAATCCACCGTCAGCACCAACCTGGCCTACTCCCTTGCTCTTGAAGGGTACAAGGTCGGCATTATGGATGTGGACATCCACGGCCCTAACGTACCCAAGATGCTTGGGATCGAAGACAAGCAGTTCATGGGCAGCGATGAGGCCATTGAGCCGGTGGAGGTTCTACCCGGACTTCACGCGGCCAGCATTGGGTTGGCGGGGTACAACCCGGATCAAGCATTAATCTGGCGGGGTCCCATTAAGGTCGGTCTCATCCGTCAGTTCCTCGGGGATGTGGTATGGGGACCCCTGGACTACCTCATAATTGACACCCCTCCGGGAACCGGGGATGAAACCCTCACCGTCGCCCAGCTCATCCCCATCATGGCCGGAGCGGTCATCGTCACCAGCCCCCAGGATGTCTCGATCCTGGATAGCCGAAAAAGCATCAACTTTGCCCAGAAACTGAATCTGCCCGTTCTAGGAGTGGTAGAGAACATGAGTGGGTTCGTCTGCCCCAACTGCGGCACGGTTACGGAAATCTTTAAGAGCGGGGGCGGTCAAAAAGCATCGGAAGAACTGTCAGTCCCCTTCCTCGGCAAGGTGCCCTTGGAACCCCATATTGTTGCCGCAGGAGACGCCGGACTTCCCTTCATTGCCCAAAATCCCCAGGGGCCCACCGCCGAAGCCTTCCACACAATTATCCAGGCCATCAACAGTCAGATCGACACCTTCCGAAGCGAGGGACTCTACGCCCAAGATCAACGCCAGCTCCAGGGCGTACTCGGTCCTAAAAAATCCGCTCCTACAGACTTTCGCCCGGAACGATAACTCCCGAAACCGACTTCCCCGCCCCAGGGCTGGCGTCTAGGGCGCGGGATGATCGGTTATTTTTCCCGGACCAGGATGATCCTCATCGCAGGCGATAAAAACCGCGCTGCATTCACCGCATTGCTCAATATGGTGGGTCTCTAGAAAAGCCTCCCAGTGGGGTCGTTGTTCCGGGGTGATTATACCGCTTCCCTGACAAAGGGGGCATGTATTATCAACGGCATTGAGAATAGCCTTCCGTATAAACTCCGATCGGTTGGGAAGCCGTTTGATTATATGTGCTAAGGCAGAATCGACCTTAAACGTAATAGTTTCTTGTTTTTGCTGAGACATACCTGCTCTCCTGAGTTGAGGCTCGGGTTACTAACCGGGCATCCCCTTCCCGAAACCTCACCTCTCAAGAATGCCCTTTCTAGGCAGGTTGGGTCAAGAGAAGGGACCTGCTAACATCCCGGCCGTACTGAAGCCCTGTCTGTTGACCCACTCGGTTAAGTTCTGCTATAGTTCGACGACTTTCGGGATGTTGCCTAGTGGCTAAGGCGCCTGCTTTGGGAGCAGGAGATCGGGGGTTCGAATCCCTCCATCCCGACGATTCCGCCAGCGCAAACCCAAGGCGGCAAGAAACCTGCGTCCTTAGCTCAGCTGGATAGAGCAACGGCCTTCTAAGCCGTAGGTCACACGTTCGAGTCGTGTAGGACGCGTTTTATTCCCTTTATAGTGCGCAAAGGCTTGTACCATTGCCCCCCGACAACACCACCCATGGGTGGATTTATATGTTGCTCCGCTATATCTGTTGTCGTTTACAACCTTTTGCGCACTACATATTCCTTTTCCCCAAGGATCTGCAAACCAGCTGCCGGAGCCTATAGTCGCTCAGACCGGATGCTGTTTAAGAAGCTCAGCGTAGACCCCTCCCAGGGCCAGCAACTGACCATGATTTCCCCGCTCGACTATCTTACCGTTTTGGATAACCAGAATTATATCGGCGGTACGGATGGTTGAGAGCCTATGCGCTATTACAAAACTGGTTCTGCCCCTCATCAGGGTTCTAAGTGCCTCCTGGATAACCCCTTCGGTTTCGGTATCTAAATAGGCACTCGCCTCATCCAGAATCAGAATGGCAGGGTTTCTGATGAGAGCCCGGGCGAAGGCAAGGAGCTGCTTTTGGCCAAGGGAGATGTTCCCTCCGTCCTGTCCTAGTTCGGTATCGTAGCCATTCGGGAAGGATTCGATCATATCGTGGATGCCCAGGGTACGGGCCACCCTGCTGACCTCATCATCCCCGGCTTCGGGCTTCCCGAACCGTATATTATCCGAAACAGTCCCGGAAAAAATCTGAGGCTCCTGCATCACCACCGACATTTGGGAGCGCATCTCTCCTTGAGCATAGGCCCGGACATCCCGCTGGTCTATCAGCACAGATCCTTGCTGGACATCGTAGAAACGGTTCACCAGGTTCACCATGGTGGATTTTCCGGAACCGGTATGGCCAACAATGGCGCAGGTCTGGCCCGGCTGGATATGAAAGCTCATACCGCGGATAATGGGCTCATGCTCTTTGTAATAAAAATGCACGTCCCTGAACTCAACCTCACCCTGTAAATGAAAATTCCGAAGAGCCCCGGGCACATCATCCACCGTCGGTTGTTCCTGGAGGATCTCAAAGATGCGCTTCCCCGAAACCGCGGCCTTGCTGAGTTGGTTAAGCATATTGCTGATTTTTTGCATGGGCTGAAATAGTCTGGTTACGTAACTGAGAAACGCTACGATGACACCGATGGAAATCATCTCATAATGCAGCAGTACCCCCCCGCCAATGATCACGAGTCCCTGACTAAAGGTATTGAGGGTAGCAACGGATTGCCAGAACCAGGCATGGAGGGGGTAAAATGTCCTGCTTTGCTCGTAGTATGCGGTATTCATTTCCTTAAATCTTCTGATGTTCTTGTCTTCCCTGGCAAAGGCCCGACTCACCTGAATACCCGATAGCGATTCATTCAGATAACTATTAACCGTGGAGAGGTTTTTTTGAATCCCTTCAGCCGATGCGACAATCCGGTTCCTTAGAACAAAAACGATGAGGGAAAGTACGGGAATCACAACCAGTAACGACAGGCTGAGCCATGGGTTCAAGAAAATCATTGCAACTACGAGTCCGACAATCATCAAGCTGTCCACAAGAATTGAATCCAGCCCCTGCATGAGCAGTTCTTCCAATACCAGCACATCGTTGGTAACCCTGGTCATGAGGTTTCCCGCTTTGTTTTTGTCGAAGTACGGAATAGACAGGTATTGCAACCGACCGAACAGGTCCCGGCGCAGGTCATAGAGGACAGAATTTCCGATTTTCATCATCATAACTCCCTGCACTCGGAAACCGACAAACTGCAGGATCCCCGTAAGGGCAATCCCACCGGAAAACAGGAGCAGCATCTGCATATCCCCGGGGAGGATACCTCGGTCTATACCCTGTTGGACGAGAATCGGAAGGATGATCATGGTACCTACGTTCAGCAGAGCAAAGAAGTACATCACGGTAATCTTCATTCCATAGGGCTTGAGGTAGGCGGTGAATTTCTTCAGAAACCTTGCAGTGCCATTCGGCGGTTTAGCCTGGGATGGTTTCTTCATGTTACGACCTCCCCGTCATCGAGTCTTCGCCGATGGAACCGAACATCATCTGGGTTTCATAGGTCGATCGGTAGAGAGGACTCTTTTTAAGGAGATCATCATGGGCTTCCATGTGATGCAGCCTTCCCTCGTGGAGCAGAATTATCCGGTCAGCCAGACGCAGGGTAGAAATTCTCTGAGCGATGATCAGGGTTGTCCGCCCGGCCATGAGATTTCTGAGCTCCTCCTGTATTTCCACCTCGGTTTTACTGTCCAAGCTCGATGTACAATCATCAAGGATCAGCAATTGGGGATTTTTAAGCAAGGCCCGGGCGATGGCTAATCGTTGACGCTGACCACCCGAAAGTCCCACTCCAAATTCACCCACCATATTATGGTAGCCCTCGGGCAGACCTTGGATAAAATCATGGATCCGTGCCGCCCGGGCGGCTTGCACAATTTCTTCCATGCTCGCCTCGGGTTTTCCATAAGCGATATTCTCCAGGATGGTGGTGGAAAATAAAAAGCTTTCCTGAAGCACCATCCCGATACGGGACCGCAGATACTCCAGATCCCAGTCTTTCAGGGGCACCCCATCTAGGAGGATTTCCCCCGAATCTGGCTCGTAAAACCGGGGAACCAGGGATATGAGGGAACTCTTGCCCGAACCGGTGAGCCCGAAAATCGCCACCCGCTCACCAGGCTTTATGGTAAAGCTCAGGTCATCCAGCACCTTGGAGGATTGGGGATAGGAGAAAGACACATTCCTGAACTCAAAGGCCCCGGCAATAGCTCCCCTATGCCGTCCTGAGTTTTCCTGGCGTTGATCCGATTGGGAGAGAACCTCATGGATCCTCCGGGAGGCACCGGAGGCCAAACTTAAAAGACTCGTGTTGAAGGCGAGTATGAATACGGGAAACCCCATAATTGACAGGTAGGTAATAAATCCGAGAAGGGTTCCCAGGGTTGTATTGCCCGTGCCCTGGATTACCTGGATTCCTCCGTAGAGAACGATAACCAATGTGCCCAGGGTATTGGTCAGGATGAGCAAGGGATTCAATCTCGCCTGCAGATCGGCCACCTTCATTCCGGCTTCTTTTAGGCTGGTATTTTCCTCATCAAACTCAGCGATCTGCGTATCTTCCATCCCCAAGGCCTTCACGATCCTAATACCGCGTAAATTCTGCTGGAGAAAGCTGCTCAGAGCACCGGTTTGGCGGTGTTTCCTATCCACAGCCGTATTCATCTTTTTGCTGAAGTACACCACCATAAGGAAGATCATGGGAATAAATATGTAAACCATGAGTGCCAGGCGCCAGTTTTGGATGAGCATGAGAACCAGAACGGTTGCGGAGATAAGAACGATACGAACACGGTGTTCAATGCCGAATGAAAAAAAGTTTCTAATCATCTGCACATCATTACTCACCCTGGACATGAGATCACCGGTGCGTGCAGTATCGTAAAAGGGAGCCTGCAAATGCTGCAGTTTCTCAAAGAGTTCATTCCTGATGTCCCTGACAACCCTCTCGGCGACGTACCAGAATGTGCGGATCATCAAATGCGCCATAATCCCCCGAAGAACAGCAACCAGGAGAATCAACCCGCCGAAGAGGAATAATCGCGGCAGATTTTCCTCCCTGCCCAGGGTGGGGAATACATGGTCGGTGATGTACTGAATGAGAATAGGCAGGGTGTAGGCGAACACATCAACAAGAACCATACACAAGATCGCGGCAGCTAAGGAAAATGAGTACCGCTGCACTATGTGTTTAAAGGGAGAGATTATCCCGCGAATCCCATTAAAATCTCCTTGCCTCACCAGACTCTCCTCTTTTTACATTCAATGCTAAGCCGAAGGTAATGATAGTTATTGGTAGTGTACAAAGGGTTGTAAGCCCTCATGCCGGCAACCCTACCCCGGGCTGTTCCCCCTACTGCCCAGCAGCGCCGGGGTCTATCAAGTCTATAAGCAGCCTATCGGCACTGTCAATGAGGATGGACCTTTACCCCAAACACCGGCACTGGCCAGATTATAACCCTTCCTGCCTAAAAAAAGAAACCGGTTTCTATAAAAATGCTTGCGGTTTTCCAGAAGTGGCTGTATGGTGAAAATATCCTAGTCAACACCCATATAAGGAGGATTTTATGCGTGTTTCAACAAAAATTACCGGTGTATTTGCAATAATCTTTTTTCTTTCAATCATTGCAACCGGTTGCGTTACTGCTCAAAAAAATGAGCAAGGATCTGATGGAGGTGATACACCTGCCCGAATTGAATTCGAACAGGGCATCATTGAGGGTAACATCTTGGTGAATAGCCAACCGGATAATGAAGCAGATGGAACCATTGAACCTGCCAGCGGCGATTCACTGTACATGACCGATAGCGGAACCATCACTGTAACAGCGAATGTCCCAGCCGCAGGAGACTATGTCGTTAAGATTTACTACGCCCTCCCCACGAGCTACGGCGACAAGGAAAACAATGTAATGGTTAACGACACCGACCTGGGACCCCAAAAATTTCCAGCAACGGGTGGTAAGTGGACGGCAAAATGGATTCAGGCTACCCTCCAGGAAGGAGACAATACCATTAGCATCAGCCATAACTGGGGTTACACATGGTTCGATTATCTTACCGTCGAGGCCCTGTTTTAGGAATAGATATACGACTCGTCCGGGCACCGGAGGTCTCGTGATCTCGATGTTCTGCAAGAGTATTCAAGCCGGGGTATGTAGAATGTCCTTATGCATTCCCGGCCTATTCATGAAATTGAGGGTTTGAGGTGGGGTGACGATGTAACCCTGGTTGTTCCCAAGGCTGTCCCAGAGATCGGCCCGAAGAGAATACTCTGCGCTTCTGGTAGGTGTATCTTGCTTTCCATGCCGGCAGGGGGCTCCAGTCCCCCTACCCTGGCAAAGGCCTGCTGCGAACAGCCCCATCATGCAGAACCATGGCGCCATCCTCCCGGATCACTCTCCTGGAGACAGACTGGCTAGCTTAGGCTCATCGAGGATGCCGTGCACCCTCGCCCCTCCCAACCCCTCACTCAACAAAAAAGGAATCGCTATGATACACAAGCACCGCATAAGAGTATTTGCCCGAATAACCCTAATGCTGCTGGCAAGCATCGTTCTCCTGGCAAGCTGCGCCACCGGGTCAGGCCCATCTCCCCACGCCGCTGTCGGATCTGAATCCGGCCCCACCTTGCTCGACCATGGTAGCCAGCGTATTTTTCTCAGCGGCATGAACCTTGCATGGATTGATTTCGCCAGGGATCTTACGTCATTCAATGAAGATCGTTTTGTCCAAGCCTTGGATGAGATATCTCAGGCAGGCGGAAATAGTATTCGTTGGTGGATTCACGTAAACGGCAGCCATACCCCGGTATGGGAGGGGGACGCTGTGATCGGAATGCCCGAGGGATCTATCGATACCCTGGAACGGGCCTTAGATCTTGCCTGGGAACGTGGTATTCTTGTAAATATTACCCTGTGGTCCTTCGATATGCTACAAAATCAAAGCACGATGGACCCCCAACGGAACAAACGATTCCTGGAGGACCCAGCCCTGGTTCAATCCTATATTGATACAGCCTTGACTCCTATGGTAGAGCGCCTCGGGTCGCATCCCGCAGTCATTGCCTGGGAGGTGTTCAACGAACCCGAGGGCATGTCAACAGCCTACGGCTGGACACCAACCCGAGTCAGCATGGAAACCATCCAGAGAGTAGTGAACCAGATTGCCGGCGCAATCCATCGAATGGCCCCGGATGCAAAGGTGACCAACGGCAGCTGGAATTTCAGGGTGTTAACGGATATCAGCGGGTTCACCAACTATTACCGTGACGACCGGCTCATCGCTGCCGGGGGCGATCCCCTAGGAACCCTGGATCTGTACCAGGTGCATTTCTACCAGCAGCACTTTTCCGATGCTACCTCGCCCTTCCATCATCCGGCATCCTACTGGGAGTTAGATAAACCCATTGTGATCGGTGAGTTCGCCGCAGTCGGCATTGTCGACATGGGCTCCGGCATAAAGACCTCCTCCACCCTCACACCCCAGGAGGCCTACGAATACGCCTATGCCAACGGGTACGCCGGAGCCTTGGCCTGGACCTGGACGGCGCACGAACCGGAATTCGGCAGCCTCAGCAACATTGAGCCGGGCCTGATGAGCCTAAAATTTTCCCATCCCAGACAGATTCGTATTGATACCGGCACCATCAACCGCACACCCCAAAAAATCGGTACCATTCCCCGGATACTCCTTCCCTTGGATTCGTCGGAACCCAGCAAACCCGTAGATCTATCAACCATCTTCACCGACACCGAGGATCCCAAGGGACTCTCTTATGAAATCCGAATACAAAGCGGAGAGGATATCGCAGAGATCTACCTGGAAGACGGCATCCTTCGTGCCCGGGCAATGCCGGGAAGAGCCGGATCCCTTCGCGGCAGCATCCGCGCCTTGGACAGCGGAGGAAAATGGGTCGAGGACTCTTTATCGGTAACGGTTATTGACCCAGACAGGGGTAACATCGGACTCTTCAAACCCGTCCAAGCCTCCTCTACCGAGGGGGAAGCACATCCTGCCTCATTGGTGAACGACGGCCTCCTTGATACCCGATGGTCCAGCGAGTACGAGGATACCCAATGGCTGCACCTGGATCTTCAGGGGACCTTCACCCTTTCACAGATACATCTATTCTGGGAGGCCGCCTTCGGAACCTCTTATGATATCTCCGTGAGCACCGACGGCACATCCTGGAGCCGGATTATCTCGGAACGCGGTGGCGACGGCGGTGAAGATACCTTTATGCTTGATGAAGTTCCGGCAAGCCATGTACGGGTAGATTTTCATAGCCGGGGAACAGAGTGGGGATTCTCCCTCTGGGAATTGGAAATCATTGGAGAACGGGTTCAGCCCTAACCGCTACAGAACGGCCGACCCACCCGTACCAGGAGACCGCACCGGCTCCCCCCCAAGCAACCCGGGAGGGGGGGGCCGGACCTCTCCAAACAAAGACGGCCCGGCAGATCGACTGCCGGGCCCGCTTTTTCTTCTGTAACATGCGGTAGATTACCGTCTAACCAAGAATACCATCCCCGGACTGACTACCGGACTGAGCCCAATATCAGGCATAGTGTAGAGCCTTCCGCACACAATCGGGATGATAGGCGGATCCTAGGGTCTGCCCAAATCCGGATCATCCCCCACCACTTCGGAGGTCGCCTTAATATAGGAGATGAGCTCATCCGCCTGGGCAAAGGCAAGCCCAACGTAGGTATCCGCTGCACCGTAATAAATGGCAATCCTTCCCGAGGGCGCATCCACCAGGGTTGCGCAGGGGAAAATCACATTATCAACAAAGCCCTGGGTCTCGTAGGCCATTTCCGGGGTTAATAGGAAGTTCTGGCTGCGGTACAGGACCCGGGAGGGCTCATCAAGATCGAGAATCGCCCCACCCATACTGTATACGTACCCGTTGCAGGTCTGGGTTACCCCATGGTAGATCAGGAGCCACCCCTCGCTGGTTTCAATAGGCGCCGGTCCCCCGCCGATTTTCAGGGTTTGCCACCATCCCTGGCCGCCCTTGGACATCACGTGGCGATGCCGTCCCCAGTACACCAAATCGGGGCTTTCGCTGAGAAAAATATCCCCGAAGGGGGTATGGCCACTGTCGCTTGGCCTGGAGAGCAATAAAAACCTTCCCCGGTGCTTCCGGGGAAAGAGAACCCCGTTCCGGTTAAAGGGCAGGAAGGGATTCTCGAGGCGCCGAAAGGTCTTGAAATCCTGGGTACTTGCCAATCCCAGGGCAGCTCCGTGGAAATCGGTACACCAGATGATGTAGTAGGTATCTTCAATCTTCACCAGCCGGGGATCATAGGCATACAGGGGCGGATAATCCTTCCCCTCCCCATCCACCATAGGAATGGGGCTCTCATCGATCTTCCACTGCAATGCATCGGCACTGTACCCCAGATGCAGAAACGGCCGACCATTTACATACTCAGCTCGGAAAACCCCGATAAATCCATCCTCCCAGGGAACTACCGCTGAATTAAACACCCGGGATATTCCTGGGGCTGGATTACGGGGTACCACCGGATTCTCGGAGTACCGCCACACCGGACCTTGGGCCTGGGTGGGCTTAGCCTGCCAGGGCATGGACGGGATCGCCTGCCCCGCCACGGTTATCGTATTCATAAACCTTCCTTTTTATTTGGGTTTGAGGTGATTGTAATGCCAGAGGAAGTCCACGTTATTTAATGGCCCCCTGGGTAAATCCGTTGTAGATATACTTTTGCAGGGTAATAAAGATAAGCAGGGTCGGTATGGTAGCGATGATTACCGCCGCAGAGATAACCTCCCACTGGCTTCCATAGGGCCCCTGAAACTTAAACAGTGCCGTAGACACCATGTGCAAGCTCGGTTTGGGCATGTATAAAAACGGTGTATAGAAGTTATTATACACCCCCACACCCTTAATGATCAAAACGGTGGTTATCGCCGGCTTCAACAGGGGCATGATAATTCTTCGGAAAATAGTGAGGTAGGAAGCCCCCTCAAGCATGGCCGACTCATCGAGGGACACAGGCAAACTGTCTAAAAACTGCAGGAATATGTAAATAGAGATGATATCGGTGCCCATGAAAAGAAGGATACCCGCCATCCTGGTATTGTAGAGCCCCAGAGCATTCACGATCTTGAAGGTGGCAACCTGGGTCGTAACCCCGGGCACCAGGGTTGCAAAGAGAAACAGCATAAGCACCAGCCGTTTCCCGGGGAACGCAAACCGGCTGAGCACGTAGGCGGCCATGGCTCCCAGCACAACCGCTCCGAAGAGGGAGATCGCCATGGTTATACCGGTATTGAGGAAACCCAGAAGCATATTCCCTTCAGTGAAGGCCCGGCGGTAGTTTTCCAGGTTGAGCCAGTTCTGCGGCAGGACCAACGCCCCGGATTGAGCATATTCTGCGGGGGTCTTCAGGGATGCAAACAGTACTACCACTATGGGCAGCAGGGCCGCGAAGGCAGCCATGATCAGCAACGCATAGGACAGCCCCCGGATGAGATAGGCAGTCGAATCACCTTGAGAAATAGAAGCTACCCTGGATTTTCGATAGACGGCATTCCGAACCATTACTGATCCTCCTTTTTGAAGAACAGGTTCTGCATTCCGGTTACCAGAAGGACAATGAAAAAAAGAACCACTGCCATGGCTGAGGCTAACCCGAATTTATTGTACTTGAAGGCGGTCTCAACCGTCTGGATAACGAAGGTGCGGCTTCCGTTGTTCCCGCCGGTCATAATGTAGGGAATTTCAAACACCGAGATGGCTCCGTTTATCGCCAGGATAAGATTGAGCTGCACGATTCGTTTTATGGATGGGTAAATAATGTAGAGGAATTGCTGCCATTTATTCGCGCCGTCGATAGCGGCTGCATCGTAGATTTCCCCGGGAATAGACTGAATAGCTCCCAGGAAGATGACGAAATTAAATCCCATGTATCGCCAGACCGAGGTGGCCGCCAAAGAGATATTAATCAGCCCGGGGTTTCTCAACCAGTACCGTACCGCATCACCGGCCCCAATCAAACGCAAGAAACTATCCAGTGTTCCATCGGGGCGATAGAAATACAGGAAGATAAACCCGATGGCCACCCCGTTCATAAGGAAGGGGAAGAACATCACCCCCTTGAAAAACTCCCTGAACCTAACCCCGTAGCTGATGAGGGTAGCAAAGAATAGGGCAAGGGCGAGCTGCAGGAAGGTCCCTAACAGGTAGTAGAGACTCACCGTCAGGACAGAAAAATACTCGGGATTAGAGAATATTCTCGAATAATTACCCAAACCGACAAACCGGGTATTATCCCCCAAGCCCTTCCACTCCAGCAGGCTGTAATAAAACATATTCAGCACAGGAAGGAGGGTAAACACAAATAGCAGGGCAAGGGGAGCCAACAAAAATGTTCCAATGAGTATTCGCCGCTGCACTTTATAGGACGCGGTTCCCAGCATAGGTACCTCTCTTTTTATGGGTTTCATTCCGGATACAGGCCGGTGTACCGGGGTCTTCCCCCGCTCTGCCGGCCCCTCCGGAGGGAGAACGGGGCGTTACTAGGGGGTCACCACTGCCCGGGCAGCCTTCCAATCCTCATTCAGATCGGCCATGATCTGGTCAAAGGTTTCGTTTCGAGCACCGAAAGCAGCCTCGATAATTCTGGCCTTAAAATTCGGCTCCCAGAGCCCGATTTCACCCTCCCGGTCAATCTCGTCTACCCAGCCCTCTTCCCCGGCCGGGGCGGGGTTATTGCTAACAAAATTCACCCCGAGATCCGCAAAGGCCTGGAGGGACTCTGGAACCTCACCGCCCACCACAGGAGGAATGCCTCCGGTCTCTTTGGCGAATCCGCTCTCCTCCACAAACCAATACAGCCAGGCCAGGGCAGCGGGCTTATTCTTGGAATGAATGTTAACTGCTAGCTTATAGTCACCCCCGCTCGCGGCGCTGACGATACCGTTGTTGTTGTATGGGAAGGGCATGTAGCCCACATCCGAAGGGTCGTCGGCTAAGGCCTGTATCTGGGGTATGGCCCAGCTTCCCAGAACCATGGTGGCAATTTCGCCGTTTCCGAGGCGGGCCTTGGAGCTTTCCCAGTCGGTGGTGGTGGGATCGGCTTCGGCCAGCCCACGGGCCACAATGTCGTACATGAGTTTATACACGATGTAATGGGGTTCCCCCGGAGCGAAGGGCGCATCGGTGTGTGCCAAGGAGTTCACAAAGTCTGGATCGCCGGCCACGGAGGATCGGTGAGCCTCCCATTGGGTCAGGGCCCACCCGGAGGCATAGTTGGTGTAATAGGGAATTGCATCGGTATTAGCCTTTATGGCCTCCAGGGCCTCAAGGAATCCCTCGGGGGTATTGGGAAGTTCGGTAATACCTGCTTCCCGGAAGATCCGTTTGTTGTAAACAATACCGTTAGCGTTCACACTCACAGGAATTCCGTAGGTCGTCCCCTGGTAGGCCTGTTCGGTGGGCATGAGGTATTTCTTCGCCATTTCGGCTGTGGGGCCCAGGGGCTCAAAAAAATCTCCCAGCTGGGGAGGCGTTACCCCATCGGGTATCAACAGTACATCGCCGTAGTCTTTGGTATTCATCCGGATCTTGACGATTCCGCTGTAATCCGTCATGGCTTCAAAATTTACCTGCACATCAGGATAGATCTGATTAAATCTCCGTGCGTAATCGGCGAACAAGGTATCCACCAGATCGGTACGGTTTGTTAAAACGGTAATTGGTCCGGCAACCCTGCCATCCGAGGATCTCCCGGCTTCATCCCCTCCCCCTGCAAAGAGACTGCCCATCCCGAGGACAAAAAAAACAACAACTGCGGTCAGCACCTTCTTCATACTACTCTCCTCATGTGAAGTCACTCCCCGGCAGACCTTTTGCAACAACGTCCCCTGGGAATGAGATTAAAAGTGGCGTATTAGGAAACCGGTTTCCTTCATATGATACAATATACTGAGGCTATGTCAACGGTTATTTTTGCAATTCATCCCGGGTTTGCTTAATCAGCTCCCAGAGGTCTCGGTCGATGCGGTACGAACCTAACGATTCCCACCGGGTATCAGGTCTGCGGTGTCCGGCTACCCCGAAGGGACCCTCAAAGTTCCATAGCGCGAAACCCCATCGGTACTGGCGGAACAGGGAAAACACGTCTTCAAACCATGCCAGGGCCGTTGGATTCGGGATGGTATCGTAACATCCCATCTCCCCCACATGGACCTGTACTCCACGGTCATTCATCTCCCGCCATGACCGATAATGATCTTCCAGGGTTTGCCGGTTCCATAGTTTCCCTTGGTACCGGGCGCCGGGATATTCCTCCATGGGCAGTCCCTGGGTTTCTCTACACCACGAGGCCCTGTGGTGGGTTATGCTCATGGGCTGGTATCCCCGGGTACTCTGGATTGCGCCGGTATCAGCAAGCTCGGGCATAGCCAGATTACCTCCCCCTAAACCATCTAAAACCACTACTCTATCGGGGTTAATGGCGCGTATTTCTCCTATAACCCTTCGCATAAGCCGTTGGTGGATGTCCCGGGTCATTCCGTACTGTCCGATCTCCGGGGGTTCATTCAGTAAATCAAAACTCAGTTGCTCTGGGGTGTAGCTCCCGTACCTGCGGGCGAAGGCAGTCCACATGGCGGAAAATACCTCCTGGGCCTCCCCATCCCTCCAGAGGTTGTGACGCTCAAGCTCGGCACCGTTAATACAATATCCCGGCGCCCGGTGGAGATTCAGCGATACATGAAAACCCCTGTCTACCGCTTGGCGGACATAGTCGTCGATCAGACAAAGAATCCTCTCATTCGGCTGACTGTAGGAAAAATTCTCTATCCAGAACCAATAGTTAAGGGGAAATCGAAGGAAGGAGAATCCTTGATCTGCCAGAAAATCCAGAAGATGCAGGTCCGGAGCGTAGGGCTGCCGGGGATCCTCGGGATTGTACATCCATAATAGGTTAAAGCCAACGTGGGTATGTTTCATGGTTTCCAGTATATGTATGGAAACCGGTTTTGTCAGTAAAAACCATCCCGTTTCTAGGAAGTCCCCCGGAGCGGCATCCCGGGAAACGGAGCTCAAGGTAATCTACCAAGCCTGGACATAGTATGGTAGTATGAAGGCTCTTGGGGACTTGCCCGAGATATGGGCTTCCATGCTAGAAAGAAAGACGAGATATGAAACCTAAAAAATTGACCATAAATGAGATAGCCGAGATGGCCCGGGTTTCTAAGGGTACGGTCTCAAAGATCTTGAACAATAAACCGGGGATCAGCCAGGACACCCGCCGCAGGGTCATGGACATTGTTGGACACCTGGATTACTTCCCGAATTCCGCAGCCCAGGCATTAGCCTACCAGAGGACAAATAATATCGGTTTGGTAATTCCCCACGAAGCGGGAATCAGCCTTGCCGGCTCCTACTGGTCAGCCCTGATTACCGCCATTGCTCAGACCGCTGCAGGGCAAAACTATAATCTGATGCTCCTCACCCCTCATATCGAGGGAGATTTAGAGCAGGTCTATGACTCGGTGCTGCGATCCCATAAGGTGGATGGCCTGATAATCGGGGCTGAGCTGGTGGATAAACGCAGCCTGTCCCGGATTGTCTTGGCGGATCTCCCCCTGGTCATGGTGGGCCAAAACTCGGAGTTCCACCATTATTTTGTCGATATTAACAACCACCGGGCAGCCTACCAAATGACCGAGCATATGATCGAATGCGGAAAACGCCACCCGGCCTTCATCTCCGGGCCGCTGGAATACCAATATAATAGAGAGCGGGTCCAAGGCTTCACCGATGCCCTGGCGGCGAAGGGTATTTCCGGGGCTACCGGGGCCGTAGAGGCCTACGATACCCATCAGATCCAAGGAGAGGTTCTCCGGCTGCTCCGGGACAACCCCGGAATTGACAGCCTATTTATCGGGGCTGGGGGTGAGTTTATGCTGGATGTCATCGATCAGTTACGGAGGAATCACATCAATTTTACCCACTTCGGATTAGCCGTTTTTGATGATTATCCCTATCTAAATTTTCTTAATCCCCGTCTCACCGCCGTTCACCAACCCATTCATGAGATGGGCGTCGCAGCAACCACCATGCTCATGAAACTCATCCAAAACCAGTCTCTGGACCACCCCTCGGAGATCATTGAAACCCATATCGTTGTCCGTGGGAGCTGCGGAGAACCCACTACCTAAAAAAAACACCCAACCCCCCGAGGGTGCTGGGTGTTTTTAACCGAATACCGAAAGCTAATCGGTCCAGGGATCCAGGGTTCCGTACCCCGTGAGCAAATCCCGGAACCAGTAGTAGCTGTCTTTGGGAATGCGCTCCAGGGTCTTGTAATCATGGTATACGATACCGAAACGTCTGCTGTACCCGTGGGACCATTCGAAGTTATCAATAAAGGACCAGACGAAGTACCCCTTAATGGCAACCCCCTCTTCCCGGGCCTTGAGAACCTGGGCGATATGCCGGCTGATATAGTGCAGCCGCTGGTGATCATGGACCCGTTGAACCTTATGGTATTCAGCGCCATGACCCACAACATCGATACTCACTGAGTCGTCATAACAGGCACCGTTTTCCATAATATACTGAGGGATTCCCCCGGTGTGGTCGTGGAGCCAATGCAGCATTCGGGTAATACCCTCGGGAACCACCGGCCAGTCCATCAGGGTCCGGGGATGCCAGGAGAGGCAGTAGCGAAATCCATGCTGCCGTTCCTGCTCGGTTCTCGGCGCGCCTACCACCCCTTCGGAGTAATAGTTTACCCCGAGATAATCCAGGGTTTCGGCCATTATGTCTAGATCACCATCCTCCAGGGGAATGGTAAGGTCGGGGTGTTGATCGATCCAGCGCTGGGGGTACCCCTTACCGATCAGCGGATCCAGATACATTCGAATCCCCCTGTCGGCAGCAATATCCGCAGCCAAGACATCATCGGGATCCTGGGTAACAGGCCGGGGCATCTGGGGATTTAACACAATCCCGATGGGTTTGCTCCGGCCTTGGGCACGGTATTCGGACACCGCCAGGCCGTGAGCCAGGTTCATATGGTGAATCACAGAGACTGAGGCCTGCTCATCCCGGATACCCGGGGCATGCATTCCCCAGCGGTAGCCGAGCTCTGCAACCGACCAGGGCTCATTGATGGTAGACCACATGGCCACCCGGTCATCAAAGGCCTGGAAACAGACCTTGGCATACTCTAAAAACCACTGAGCCATTTGACGATTTTGCCAGCCCCCCTGATCCTCTAGCACCTGGGGATGATCCCAGTGGTACAGGGTAACCACGGGTTTGATACCAGCAGCTATGAGCTCATCAATGAGGCTGTTATAAAAGGCAATTCCTTGGGCGTTCGGTTCACCGGTTCCCTGTGGCAGGATCCGCGGCCAGGAAAGGGAAAAGCGATAGGCCCCAACCCCAAGATCCTTCAGGAGCTGGACGTCTTCTTTATAGCGATGGTAGTGGTCGGTACTTACGTCGCCGGTATCGCCGGCATGTACCCGGCCGGGTATACGGCAAAAGGTGTCCCAAACAGATTCGCTGCGGCCTCCCTCCCGGGTTGCGCCCTCTACCTGAAAACTGGCAGTGGCACTTCCCCAGAGAAAATCCCGATCCGCCATGACTGATTCGTACAGAGTTTGTTTTTTCATGAAACTATAGTGCACGGGTTTTTGATTCCTGTCAAGATAGTTTCTTTATACAACTATCTGTTTTGCATGACATTTTTTTCACGTATTCTGCTTCATAGGTATTTACAGACCCTAGTAAACCTCAGTACCTTTACCCCGGGTACACCTGAGCTCACCAATCGATTCATTGGTGTGAGCTATCCCGGAAACCTATTGCCCGGCGGGACACCCCATGGGCAGGGGCACATGGCTGACCATTGACCTTCGGCGACCCTGCCCGTTGAGCCGGGATAGGGGAAGCACCCTTCTATCCGGCAGGGATCATGCGTCCAGCCCCGGGGTGGGGCGTCTTGATGAGATGTTACCATGTCTTGTGCATTGGGTACGGATTGCGGAATTCTGGAGGAATGTTATGAAGCGTTACGGCATACTGGCAGCATCGGTGGTTATTCAACTAGTTCTCGGCAGTGTATATGCCTGGAGCACCATCGCCCAGGAGCTGACCAGCCTGCACGGTTTTGCAGCCTGGCAGACTCAGTTCATCTACGGAATGATAATCTTCGTATTTTCGGTTTCCCTGATTCTCGGGGGAAGACTCTTCCGTAAGCGCGGACCGCGGTATACGGCTACCTGGGGAGGTATACTCTTCGGGAGTAGCTACCTCCTGGCTGCTGTTCTTCCCCTGGAGCCCCTGGTGCTTATCTTCCTCCTGGGTGGTCTTTCAGGATTTTCCATCGGCCTGGGGTACGCCTGCCCGCTTTCCACCGGGGTTGCCTGGTTTCCAAAGCATAAGGGTCTGGTTACCGGGGTGGCGGTGTTCGGCTTCGGCGGCGGTGCAATTTTAGCAAATCAAGTGTACGTCCAGATTCTTGCATCCGGAGGCAGTGTCCAACAGATCTTTCTTCTTACGGGGGCCATCGGCGGAGGGCTCGTGGTGTTATCCGCACAGGTGCTCGCTCTGCCTGATAAGGTACGCTCCCTCTCCAGCACGGCCGTTCCGGCGATCCAGCAGGGTTTTCTAAAAAGCCCCTCCTTTTGGCGTTTAGCCCTTGGGTTGGGGTTGGGCAGCGCCTCGGGTCTGCTGCTCATCGGCCGGGCTGCGGGCATCGCGGTGGATCTGGGTTTCGCAGAGAGTGCTGCCGCAGCCCTGCCGGCCATGGCTGTAGCCGCTGTATCCGTGGGTAATGCCTCGGGACGGCTCTTCTGGGGCTGGCTTAATGATAGAATTCCCGGGTTAACCATCCCCCTCAGTCTCGGATTAGCAACCCTCAGCGCCCTCGGTCTATTGTTGGCGGGTACAAGTCCGGTACTCTTCATCATTCTCATGGCAATGAGCGGACTTCTCTTCGGCGGGTCTCTGGTGGTCTATGCCGCCCATAGCGAATTGGTCTTCGGTCAGGGCGCCCTGGCACGGGTGTACCCCTTCATCTTTATGTTCTACGGGGCGGCGGCAATAATCGGTCCGAGTCTCGGCGGGGTAATGTACGATGTTACGGGAAACAGTACCGGACCCATCATTCTTGCTGCGGCCCTGCCCTTTGCCGGACTTATCATGACCACCGTGCTCCGGCGGTTTGAATCCACAGAGGTGAATCAGGCTGCCACCGCTGAGGAGCAGGGTTCCCAAGCCCTGGCATAGCTCTATGGGAACCGGCTCAATCTGAGCCGGGGCGGGGCCCGCCCCCTCTACTAGCCTTCTGTTGACAAAGGGGACATACCTCTACTATAACCAGCCCATGGTACGGGAACCCTCCCCGCTTTTCGATGCTCACTACCATTTCTCCACCAGAGAACCGGCATATCAGCCCGGGGTTGTAAACAGCACCCATCAGGGTATGTGGCCCGAGGCCCTGGCATCCTTCCAGGCAGGGTATGCGGGGGTAATGGTAAGCCTTGGTATTCACCCCTGGTTTATAAACCCCGTACACCTGGACAGGGATCTATCGGAGCTGGAGGCACTGTTGCAGGCGTATCCCGGTCTCATGGTGGGAGAAACCGGCCTAGACCGCATCCGGGGGCCGGGTCAGGATATTCAGAGCCGGGCATTCCGGGAGCAGCTGGTTCTTGCAAGGGACCTGAACCGGGTGGTAAGCATCCACTGCGTACGGGCCTGGGGCAGATTAGCGGAGATTCTTGAGGAACTGAGACCCGGAAGGGCAATTATCCACAGTGTTCAATGCTCCCCGGAGTTAGTCCGGCGATTAAGCAGGACCGGGGCATACCTTTCCTTCGGGTACGCTTCGGCCCGGCCCGGAACCAAGGCGGAGGCTGCACTACAGGCCTGCCCCGAGGATCGGCTGCTTCTGGAAACCGATGGCCCCTACCCCGAGGGGTTTCTCCCCCCGGACGGCGGAGGAAGAACCCTGCCGGACCCGGTATCTCACGGCGAGGCTATAGAGGCCTGGTATACCCTGGGGGAACGGCTGCTTGCATCCCTCCGGGGTGCACCCCGGGGAGCCCCCACCTGGAAAGAGAGGATTCTTAGGAATGCACAGATTTTTACGCACGGAAAAACTCCTGGGCACCCCGGGACTGAAACGCCTGGCTGAATCCCGGGTCCTGGTGGTGGGGCTCGGGGCTGTGGGAAGCTACGCAGCCGAAAGCCTCGCCAGAGCCGGGGTGGGAACCCTCGGGCTAGTGGACTTCGATTTTGTCAACGTAACCAATATCAACCGTCAGCTCTTCGCGTTGGAATCAACCCTGGGTGAGGAAAAGACCCAGGCTGCGGTCCGCCGGCTTCTGGATATCAATCCTTCTCTGAAGGCCGAGCCGATCCGGCTCTTCGTAAACAATGAATCGGTTGAGCAGCTTATTCAGTGGAAACCGGATATTGTAGTGGATGCCATCGATTCGTTGAACTCCAAGGTTGCGCTGCTCCAGGGTCTTGCGGGGGCCGACATTCCCGTGGTCAGCTCCATGGGCGCTGCCCTGCGCCGGGATCCGAGCCGGATAAAACAGGGGACAATCGGTCAAACCTCGGGTTGTCCGTTAGCGAAACATGTAAGGCAGCGCCTGCGCCGCCGGGGGGTTAGGCTGGATATTCCCTGTGTGTACTCCGATGAACCGGTGAGGTTCCGCTATGAGGAGCCTGAATCCGAGCCCCAGGAGGAACATCGTGCCGGGGAGGCGAAGGATGGTCGACCACGCAGGGTTCTGGGCAGCCTATCCACCCTTACCGGCATCTTCGGCCTCACTGCGGCTACCATGGTCATCGACCATATCCTGGACACGCCTCGGGCTTCCCGGTAATCCCCAGCCGGAGACTGCCTGAGGCGTTCGAATCACCCCAGATATCCAACCAAGCGGTAGACAGACACCCCGGTAACCCCAAGGCCAGATCTCAGGCACCCGACGCCAGGGGCAGATTTAATCGAAGAGCGGTCCCGGGCGGCCGCCTTTCCAGCGAGGATTTTTACTGGACATGTCTTCCACATAGAGGGGACGGGGAAGGGGCTGGTGTTCGGCGCCGATCTGCATATGCAGGAAGCTGCTCATCCACCGGGCAATGCGTAAGACCACCATTTTATGGCGCAGCCGGCCCTGCATATCCCGATTGAGGATCTGGGGGATGGTGCTGGTGGTAACGATTTCGTCGATGGAGGGATCGTTGAGCTTAATACGCCCCTCCTGGCTGGAGTAGAAGTGGGTCACAAAGAATACCACCCGGCTGGCACCGGCTTGGCGCAGCTTGCGGCAGCATTCCACGATGGTATTGCCTGTACGCACCATGTCGTCTATGACCACAACCTGGCGGCCTGCTACATCCTCCAGGGCTATATCGGAGGCAGGATCCAGATTCATAATGATCTGCCGTTCACCGGTACGCTCCTTCTGCATGATCACCACCGGAACCTCGGGGCGGTGGAGCTGCTCATGGACCTCCCGGACAAAGCTGAGGGCGCCTTTATCAGGGGCGCAGAGGATGAGGTCCTGATGGTCTACAATATCCGATTCTTTTATATAGTTGGCAAAGACGTCCCCGGGTTGAAGGTTATGAAAATGCCCGGAAAAACGCTCCATGAACAGGCGTTTCACGCTGCTGCTATGGTTATGGACGGTTATCACCTCATCAACCCCCGATTCCTTTAAGAGATCGGCGTAGAGCCTGGCGGAAAAGGGCTGGCCGTCGAACTTTTTATAGTCCCGGTCGGGACGTTCGAATTCGGTAAATCCATGTTCCTGCCGGGGACCACGGTCCTGGGCGCTGTAGAAAAGATCCGGCTCCAGGAGAAACACCCGTTCGGCCCCGTTGTCCTTGGCTGCCCGGGCAATCAGGAAGTTGCGCATGGCGAGTTCATCCCGGCTGTACATGAACTGGGTGCTGGATACGATGAGCACCGTGCGGCCGGCAAGTTTATCTCCGATATTCTCCCAGCTGTCCTCGTCCACAATGAATCGGGGACAAAATTCATTGTTAAGAAAGCTCTTCAGGGAAATGAGATCCGAATAATGCATTGATTGGCTAAGATGCTGGGCGATGTCTGCCACGAAGGGGTTGTCGGCAATGTTGCCAACTATTATGAGGTTGTCCATGGCCCTGTTTAATATAATGAATCGGCAAAAATTTCAACAGCGGAGGCGGCGGGGCCCCCGGAAACCATGCGGTACTGTGCACGAGGTCGGGTGACCTGCTTTTCCCAGTCCCCGTGTATGCCGCGCCGGTTCACCCCATGACCCGTTCACCCCATGACCCGTTCACCCCATGACCCGTTCACCCCATGACCCGTTCACCCCATGACCCGTTCACCAGCACCCCAGCTCCAAGGTTCCAAGGGGCCCGGTCCCATGTTGAATATCTGACAAAATTACTACAGAATCACACCATGATGAGTAACAGTAAGACCACATTTTTTGGACGGCTCAAGCCCCAGGATTTCAAGAAGGACCTCTTCGGTGCCCTAACCACCGCAGTGGTGTCTCTGCCCATGGCGGTGGCCTTCGGGGTGGCCTCGGGGATTGGTCCCCAGGCGGGGCTCTACGGCGCCATCATAGTCGGTTTTTTTGCGGCTATGTTCGGCGGCACATCAACCCTGATCTCCGAGCCCACAGGCCCGATGACGGTACTCATTACCGCGGTGGTGGTCCGTCATACCGCCCGGTATCCCGAAAACGGCCTCGCCATCGTATTTACCATTATCATGGTAGCCGGACTCATTCAGATTCTCTTCGGGGTCTTCAAGCTCGGCCGCTACTTTACCATGATGCCCTACTCGGTCATTTCCGGTTTCATGTCCGGCATCGGTCTGCTCCTGGTGTTTAATCAGCTTCCCCTGCTGCTGGGGGCTTCCCGGGCTGGTAAAAGCGTCTACGATTCCATTTCCCAGATTCCCGAGCTGCTCGGCGCCCTTCCCTTACCCGAATTGGCCCTTTCTGCTATGGGGATTCTGCTGCTCTTCGCCACCCCCAAGGCTTGGGGCAGACGGGTTCCTCCCCAACTCATCGTTCTGGTTATCGGGGGGCTTCTTACCTATCTGGTATTTGAACCCGGCCAGGTCCGTACCATCGGGAACATCTCCCTGGGTTTCCCCCAGCTCATAATGCCCCGACTGGTACCCAGTGAAATCGTGTCTATCATCACCGATGCGGCGATTTTAGGGGTGCTAGGTTCCATAGATTCCAGCCTCACTGCCATGATCGCCGACAGCCTAACCCGGGAGCACCACAATCCCGATCGGGAGCTCATCGGACAGGGTATCGGAAATATGGTATCCGGACTTTTCGGGGGCCTGCCCGGCGCCGGGGCCACCATGGGAACGGTGGTCAATATTCAAACCGGAGCCCGCAGCCCCCTCTCGGCGCTCATGCGCTCGGGTATCCTCATCCTGGTAGTTTCCCTGCTCTCCCCCCTGCTCCAGTACATCCCCCGGGTGGTACTGGCTGCCATCGCAGTAAAAGTGGGCTTCAACATCCTGGATTGGAGTTTTCTGGGCCGGGCCCATAAGATTTCCCGGACCGCAACCCTCATTATGTACAGCGTCCTATTGCTTACGGTCTTCGTGGATCTCCTGGTGGCAGTCGCCGTGGGGGTCTTTATCGCCAATATCCTAACCATCGAACAACTTTCCGAGCACCCCTCAACGAAGGTGCACACCATCGACCCCAGCGGGGATCCGGTGGTTCTCAATCACCAGGAACAGGCTGTCCTAGAGAAGATCGGCCGGGAGGTCATTCTCTTCCACCTCAGCGGCCCCATGATCTTCGGTGTCGCCCAGGCCATAGCCCGGGAAGCCGCAGCCCTGCGCGATGATGTTCAGGTTCTCATTCTGGATCTCACCGAGGTCGTCATGTTGAGCACCACCGTTGCCCTGGGAATAGAGAACCTCGTTCTGGAAGCCCTCTCCTCCCACACCCGGGTATTCGTCTGCGGGGCCTCCCAGGAGGTTCGGGAAAAATTACAGCGTACCGAACTACCCGAAACCGGTGTTATCTTCTACGATACCCGTATACAAGCCCTGGAAGAAGCCCAGCAACACTGCTGCTCCACGGAGGAATAATGAATCACACCGGTCTGCCAAGCCTACCCTTTACGGATCCCGTCCTGATTTTCGGAACGGTTATGGCCTTGCTGCTCATCGCGCCCTTGGCAGCCCGGAAGCTCCGCCTCCCGGAACTCATCGGACTCATCATCGCCGGGGTGGTCATCGGCCCCTACGGCCTGGGAGTCCTGGCAAGAGATCAAACGGTGGAGCTCCTCGGCAAGGTCGGCCTCATGTACATCATGTTCCTAGCCGGTTTGGAGATTGATCTGAACCAGGTCAAATCGAACCGCGGCCCGACCCTGATATTCGGACTCTTGACCTTCTCCATTCCCCTGGTCCTGGGTACGGCCTTGGGAATGGGGGTCTTCGCCATGAGTTTTCCCGTGGCAGTACTCCTGGCAAGTATGTTCTCCAGCCACACCCTGTTAACCATGCCTGCGGCGGGAAAGCTTGGGCTCACCAAGCATCCCGTGGTAACCACCGCGGTGGGCGGCACCATCATTACCGATACCCTGGCATTGATCATCCTGGCCATAGTCACCTCCAGCAGTCAGGGCTCTACCGATCTCTGGTTCTGGCTCAGGCTCTTCGGGTTCATGGCGGCATACACCGTGGCCATGGTACTTCTCATTCCCCGGTTAGCTCGATGGTTCTTCCGGCATTTTGGCCGGGATGAGACCCTGGAGTTCGTGTTTGTCATCGCCGTTACCTTTATGGCAGGATACCTGGCATACATGTCAGGCCTGGAACCGATTATTGGAGCATTCCTCGCAGGCCTCACCCTCAATTCTCTGATTCCAGAAAAAAGCCTGCTCATGACCCGCATTCATTTTACCGGCGATGCCATTTTCATCCCCTTCTTCATGCTCTCCGTTGGAATGCTGGTGGATATTTCCCTGTTTCTCCAGCCCGGCCCGGTGTGGATCATCATCGGCGGCATGATTATCACAGCTCTAGTCAGTAAGTGGTTTGCTTCTAAGCTTGCCCAGGTGATTCTAGGGCTCTCCGGCCCGGAAGGGAGCCTTCTCTACGGATTGACGGTGAATCAGGCCGCGGCAACCCTGGCAGCAGTCCTCGTAGGATTCAATCTGGGTCTGTTTTCCCAAGAGATCATCTCCGGTACCATCCTGATGATAGGCATTACCTGCCTGGCGGGCTCCATCATAACCGACCGTCGGGGCCGTCAAATCGCCCTTTCCCTCACCCAGGAACCCAGCCTTCCCAGAAACCCCGGGGGGCTCACAGACCGAATCCTGATCCCCCAGCACTCCAAGGATCAAACAAAACAGCTGGTGGACCTTGCCCTGCTGCTCTCCGGAGGGACCTCAACCACCACCTTGCTTCCCATGCGGGTCGCCCTGGAGGGCAGCGAATCGGAAAAAGAGATAGCCCAAAGCGAGGCGATCCTGGCCCACGCCGTAGTCCGTATCCTTTCCGCTGGAGGCGAGGCTCAGCCGGTAACCACCCTGGACATCAACGTACCCCGGGGGATTCTCCGGGCCCTGCGGGAACAGCGTGCGACCTGTCTTCTCATGCCCTGGGACGGCGACCCAGCTCCCCGCTACCGGGTTTTCAGCCGGACCATCGATCAATGCCTCTCCAGTTCAACCCAGGCAGCCCTTATTTTTAGACCGAGCGCACGCCTGGAGAACGCAAGACGCTGTCATATCATCATCCCCCCCCTGATGCACCATCACCCGGGATTTACCGCCGCCCTCTCCCTCCTGGTTCCCCTGGCAAACCAAGCCGGGGTATCCCTACAGATTTCGGCCCAGCCCCGGGAAATCGCCGTCTCAAAGCGGGTACTAGGGCAGATCAAATCCCTCCCGGAAACCGAATACACCCCCCTGCCGCAATGGACATTCCTGCGGCAACACCTCAGCCAGGGTGTGCACCCCCAAGACCTGGTCGTTCTGCTCATGCCCCGCCAAGAAGAATTATCCTGGCAGCCGAAGCTCAACCGTCTTCCCAAGCTTTTATCGGAGCTGTTTCCCCGGAACCCCCTTCTCTGCCTGCTGCCTCCCCGCACACCCCAAGCCCCCCAGGAACAGGATCTTCCCCTTCCCAAGTCCCTGGAATCCACCCCGTTTCAGCTGGATGAACCGCCGGTTACCTACCTATTCGGGTTTCCCAACCCGCAGATCAAGGAGCTCTGCTCCGAACTCATCGCCAGAATGCCGGATATCGCCCCCTCTTCCCGCCTTATCCAGGATCTATTACGGATCAGCCAGGAAGAACCAGTGCTCCTGGTGGACCAGGTGGTGCTCATTCACAGCCACCGCAAGGAAGTACATAAAACCCAGATCGCCATCGGAACCGCTGATCAGGATATCCGCCTGCCCCTGGTGGACCAGTCTATCCGGGTGGTGGTATTGCTGTTAAATCCCCTCGACCAGGACCCCTCCGTCCATCTGCAAATCCTGTCCAGGATTGCACGGATGATCCACCGGCCCGAGTATCTCCCTGCCCTGCTCTCATCCCGGAGCCAAGAAGAATTCCAGGAAAAACTCTCCCGTATCCGGGGTGAGTAAATCTCGTCCAACGGATTTACAGCCTAGGCTGATTGGGATACCATAGTTCCGGGAGGATTCTGTGGCTGAGTTTGTTCATTTGCATAACCATTCCGACTTTAGTTTGCTCCGGGCGTCCAGTACCATCGGCGGTCTTACAAAAAAAGCACGGTCTATGGCTATGCCCGCCCTGGCCCTCACGGATGATGGTAACCTATTCGGAGCGCTCCGGTTCTACCAGGCATGTAAATCCGGAGAACAGCCCCTAAATCCCATCATTGGATGTGATTTTTTCCTGGCCAACGACAGCCGTCATAATAAATCCATTACCGAAAATGCAAATAAGTATAACCGCCTGGTACTACTGGCAACCTCCGAGCTGGGGTACCGGAACCTCATGAAACTCAGCTCAGTGGGATACACCGAGGGGTTCTACTACAAACCGCGTATCGATAAAGAGGTGCTCGCCCAGTACAACCGGGACCTGGTAGCCCTGTCGGGCAGTATGGGCGGGGAGATTCCCCAGCTCATCACCCGGAACCGGGTTGATGAGGCGCGGAAGGTAGCCGCCTGGTACCGGGATCTCTTCGGCCCCCAGCACTTCTACCTGGAAATGACCGACCACGGCATCCCCGAGCAGAAGATTATCAATAAAACCCTTCTGCAGTTCTCCAAGGAACTCGACATTCCTCTGGTAGCGACCAATGACACCTACTATCTTGACCGGGAAGATTCCAATGCCCAGGATATACTTCTCTGTATAGGCAACAAACGAAAGAAAAATGAACCAGGCCGCTTCAAGTTTTCCAGCGACCAATTCTACCTCAAAACCCCCGAGGAAATGCACCGGCTTTTCGGCGAGATCCCCGAAGCCCTCACCAACACCCTAGCCATCGCTGAAATGTGTAACCTCGAAATGAACCTTCCCGGCCCGCTGTTGCCGGATTTCGACATACCAGCCCAATACCAGAGCCCGGATGAATATCTCCGAGCCATTGCAAACCAAGGCTTGAAGGACCGGTACGGAGCGATCACTGAAGACCTGCAGAAGCGCCTGGATTACGAACTCTCCATCATCATTGGCATGGGGTTTACCGGATACTTTCTCATCGTCTGGGATTTTATCCGGTACGCCAAGGAGCACGATATTCCCGTAGGGCCGGGTCGGGGATCCGGCGCAGGCTCAATCGTTGCCTACTGCATGCAAATCACCGACATCGACCCCATAAAATACAACCTTCTGTTTGAGCGTTTTCTAAACCCCGACCGGGTGAGCATGCCGGATTTTGACATCGACTTCTGCTTTGAACGGCGCCAGGAGGTCATCGACTACGTTACCCGAAAATACGGCTCTGAGAAGGTTGGTCAGATCATTACCTTCGGAACCCTTAAGGCCAAGGCCGTCATCCGGGACGTAGCCCGGGTGCTTGATCTCCCATTCTCAGAGGCTGATAGGATCGCGAAGCTTATCCCCGACGATCTTAAAATTACTATTCCCAAGGCCTTAGAGCAGGAACCAAAACTTCAGGAGTTAAAGGATCAGGGAGGCGTCTACCAGGAGCTCCTGGAAACCGCCCAAAAACTGGAAAAACTCAGCCGCCACGCATCCACCCATGCCGCCGGGGTCGTCATCGGCAAGGATGAACTTACCACCTATGTTCCCCTCTTCCGCGATCCGAAAACCGGGGCCGTATCAACCCAGTTCACCATGGATCTGCTGGAGGACTGCGGACTGGTTAAGATGGATTTTTTGGGATTAAAAACCCTCACCCTCATCACGAACACCGAAAAGCTTATCCGTGCCAGGGGAATCGAATTCAGCGAAACCGACATTCCCGAGGACGATCAACGCACCTTTGAGATGCTGGGACAGGGAAAATCCGCTGCTGTGTTCCAGTTTGAATCCGAGGGCATGCAGCAAACCCTGAAGAAAGCCAAACCCACCTGTATAGAAGACCTCATCGCCTTGAATGCCCTGTACCGTCCGGGACCCATGGATAATATTCCCCAATTCATCGATTCCAAATGGGGACGAATTCCTATCCGCTATCCCCACCCAAGTCTTGAATCGGTTCTCAAGGAAACCTACGGCGTTATCGTCTACCAGGAACAGGTAATGGAAATCGTCCAGATTATCGGCGGATTCAGCCTTGGGGAGGCAGATATCCTTCGGCGAGCCATGGGAAAAAAGAAAGAAAAAGAAATGGCCCGGATGTATGTACGGTACATGGAAGGAGCCAAACAGAAGGGGATCGATGAAAAAACCGCCGAAGAAATCTTTGAGCTCCTAAAACCTTTTGCCGGATACGGATTCAACAAGAGCCATGCTGCCGCCTATTCGGTCCTTGCCTATAAGACAGCCTATCTGAAGGCAAACTACCCTGCGGAGTTCATGGCGGCAAACCTGACCAATGAAATTAACAGCCCCGATAAGTTTTCCCAGTACATGGCAGAAACCAAGGCTATGGGCATTCCCATTGAGGCTCCTGATATTAATAAATCGGACAAGTACTTCACCGTTAACGAGGGCCGCATTTTCTTCGGTCTGATGGGCATGAAGGGGGTTGGCACCAGTGCTGTGGACGAGATCATCCAAAACCGCCAGGCTCAGGGGCCGTTCTCAGGGTTTGAGGACTTTCTCGAGCGGATCGACCTGAAAACCGTAAACCGTAAGGTAGTGGAAATAATGATCATGTGCGGGGTTTTTGATTCCCTGCTGCCATGCCGTAAGGCACTCTTCGACAACCTCGAAGCCTACATGGATATTGCATCCGCCAAGAAGGAAAGCAGAGCCTTCGGTCAAACCAGTCTCTTTGACGACTCCCCCGAGGACGAGTTCCCCTCACCCACCCCGGATCTCACCCAGGAGTTCGATCTACTGGAACTCCTTGCCTATGAAAAAGAAACCATGGGATACTACTTCTCCGGTCACCCCATGGATAAATTCCGGGAACAGTGGGAGCGGGGCACAAACATCAACCTTGCCCGGCTGGACCGAGCCCAACACGAGTCCCGGTACGCCCTGGTGGCTTTGGTGACGGCCTTTCGAAGCATTATCACCAAAAAGGGTACCCGAATGGCCTTCGGAACCATGGAAGACTACCAAGGTAGCCTCGAATTCGTGCTATTTCCCGATACCTTTGCCCAAATCGGCGAGACCGTGGTACCGGACACCGTGCTCGGCTTCATCGGTAACCTGGATACCAGCCGGGAGCGCCCCCAGCTCATCATTGAGGAAGTCCGCCAACCCGATGAGATGGACGAAATCGATTCAGGCGAGATCCACATCCGCCTGAACGAATATGCCACTGATCAAGAATCCCTCCTGGAGTTCCGAGGATTCTTACATGAACGACCGGGAAACTGCCCGGTCTACCTTCACATGAAGGACGAAAGAGGAACCGAATATATCATCCGGGCTGCGACCCAGTTAAAGGTCTCCGGATTGCAGTCTTCCCTCCAAGAGTTGGAACAGCATCCCTCGGTACTGGAGCTCTGGAAGGAATTTCCTCAGCTCAGCACACCCAGGAAACCCAAAGAATTTAATTTTTTGGAGGCTGGCTTTCCCCAGGATGACCAAGAAGAAATCGATTCCCCCGAGGCGGTCACCCTATGATCCGCTCAATACAATGGGCAGGTAGCAGTCCCATCCACCCTTACCAAAAACCCAGGAGGTTTGTATGAATCTTCCCCTTGCGCTCATCACTCTGTTTCAGATTCTTGGAACCATCATCAGCGTGTATTCCCTACTCCTGGTGGTGCGCATCATAATGACCTGGTTTTCTCAGTCCCCGAACCGGGAAAACCCCATCTCCTTTGGCAGATTGGAATCCATTCTGGAACGGATTACCGAACCCTATCTGGCCCTATTCCGCCGCATGTCCTGGGTCAGGGTACAGAATCTCGACCTCAGTCCCCTGGTCGGTCTCCTGGTGCTGCAGGTGGTATCCATCACCTTCCTGGAATTTGCCCGCCGGGGCCGGATTGCCCTAGGAATTTTCCTGGGGGTCAGTATCGAAGCCTTTTTGGGTACCCTGTCCTTTCTCCTTTTTATAGTAATCATCCTGGGAGCCCTTCGAATAATCGCCTTCTACCTGAAAACTTCCAGTTTAAAAATGTTTTGGTACTCCCTTGATCGCTTATTCCAGCCCCTGATAACCCCGATCTTGGCAAAACTCTTTCCCAGGAGGATTCTTCCCTACGGAACAGCCCTCATGCTCTTCACTACGGTCCTCATTATCGCTGCGGTGCTGTGCAGGCTCATCATTGCATTTTTGGTCCCCCTGCTCATGAACTTGCCATTTTAGGATATTCCCTGCGTGACCACCCAAGAACTTACCCAACCGGTATCCCGGCTTCCCGGGGTTGGCCCCAAGCTTCTCGAGCGGTTAACCAAGGCAGGCTACGGAACCCTCGGCGAACTTCTACAGCTCACTCCCCGGACCTACGAAGACCGCATAACCTGCCGCCCCCTTAACCAGGGAGCAGGTCCGGCACCCACCCGGATCATCACCATCATCCGGGTTCTCCACCACGACTACTTCGGCCCGCCCCACCGGCAGGTCCTGAAGATCCACATCCAAGACTTCACAGCCCGGGCAAGCCTCGTATGCTTCGGTAGAAATTTCCTCGCCCAAACCCTTACCCCGGGGAGTATTTTTTACCTATCCGGGGTCTTTACCCGGCGGTACGGCGAGATTCAAAGCTCCGATTTCGAAACCGAACCTGTTGATTCCCGACAGCTGGAACAGTGGAAACAGCATCTTCAAACCACCCCCGATGCCCCCCAGCTCCCCCCATCCCGGCAGTTCGGCCGGATTCTCCCCGTATATCCCGGTATCGCCGGCCTCGGCCAGGGCCAGCTGCGGTCAATCCTGGCAGCCGCTGTACAGCACTACGGAAAACACCTAACCGATCCTCTTCCCGAGGATATCCGGGACCAGTACAATCTGATGCCCTATCCAATGGCCATTCAATACCTCCATCAAAGCCCGTCTCTGGAGCAGGCTCGCCGCGCCCTTCAGCGCCTGGCCTTCCAGGAACTGCTACTCCTCCAGCTACAGCTTGGGAAAACAGCCCGGGACCGAAAGAAGCACCATCGGAACGAACCTTCCCTGGACCAATCGCCCCAGATCTGGACCGATCTCTCCGCCCATCCCCGCATTGGGCCGAGCATTAGCATCCTGCCCTTCCAACTCACCCCGGACCAGATCGCAGTCATTCATCAAATCCTCCAGGATCTTCAGAACCAGACTGCCATGGCCCGGCTGCTCCAGGGGGATGTGGGCTCGGGAAAAACCCTCACAGCCATTCTCTGCGCCCTGGAAATTGTCAGGCAGGGCCGCCAGGTTGTGTTCATGGCACCCACCGAGCTTCTGGCAAAACAGCACGCCGATACGGTTCATCGCTACGTTGCCTTTCAGGGAGTGCGGGCCGCCTTTTTATCCGGTTCATTAACGGGGAAACCCCGGGATACCCTGCTCTCGGCACTCCGGACGGGAGAAATCGATATTCTCGTGGGGACCCATGCCGTCTTCACCCAGGATGTGGAATTCCGGGACCTGGGATTCGCCATCATCGATGAACAGCACCGTTTCGGTGTCATGCAGCGCCAGCAACTGCTCTCCAAGGGGGATTTTGTTCACCTCCTGCTCATGAGCGCCACCCCGATCCCCAGGACGCTGGCCCTCACGGTATATGGTGATATCGAAATCACTACCATCCGTTCCAAACCCGCCGGAAGAAAACCCGTAGAAACCCACCTTGCCCGAATGGGCAACGAACAGAAGGTCTACGAATTCGTATATCGGGAGGTCAGCCGGGGGCGCCAGGCATACTTCGTCTACCCCCGTATCGAGGACCCCGCAGACCAGACAGCCTCCTCCCCACCCCCTCCCTCCGAAACCGCCGAGGGGCCGTCCCTCCCAAAATCCTCCCATACCCTCAACACCCCGGGACCGGGATCCGACGCCCCATCCTCCGACGCCCCATCTCCCTCCCCTCCCCTCAAATCGGCTGAACAGATGTATTCCCTGTTATCCCGGGAGCACTTCGCAGGGTATACCGTCGCCCTCCTTCACGGCGGTATGAAGGAAGAGGAAAAACACGAAATCATGACAAATTTTTCCATGGGATCCATCCAGGTACTGGTAGCCACCACCGTAGTGGAGGTAGGGGTGGATGTGGCCAATGCCACCTGTCTAGTAGTAGAACACGCCGAGGCCTTCGGTCTCTCAGCCCTGCACCAGCTCCGGGGACGGGTCGGCCGGGGAACCGAGCAATCCTATGCCTTCCTGGTTTACCAAGAACCCCTGACCGATATTGCCAAGCAGCGACTCAAAATACTCAAACAAACCACCGACGGCTTTGCCATAGCTGAAAAGGATCTAGAACTTCGGGGCCCCGGTGATTTAGGTGGTGTGCAGCAATCGGGCTTTTTGCATTTTGTTTTTGCCGACCTAACCCGGGACCAGGAACTACTAAGTCAAACCCGTCAATTGGCCGATGCCATCCTGAACCAAGACCCGGAACTCTCCAGCCCGGACCACCGGGCCCTAGGAATGCTTCTTACCCTGCTCTAACATAGTGCACAAACGGTTGTAACTCTGCACCCCGGCGACACCACCCATGGGTGGACTTCGGGACCTAGGTGCCGAAGTACATTTCGGCTTGAGGAGGCGGGTGTGCGCTGGGGGTTTCTGAGGCACAAAATAGTTACAACCTTTTGCGCACTACATACGGATTACCTTCCAGAACCGGTACCGAAACCCGGGGTTCCGGAGAAACGCCACCCCCGAACTCATACCCTGCCGCCCTGGGGCTTAAACTACTTGTCGGAGTTGACAGTTGAGAAAAGTACCTAATACCCCGCCGTGCTCGGGCTGAAACTCCCCCGACTCACAATTACCCTCCGGCTTGCCTCAAACCCCCAACCTGGGATACCCTCGGACTATGAGAATTACCGGCGGAATCTACCGCGGACGTACCGTCACCTGTCCCCCGGGTATCATACGCCCTGCCATGGACCGGATGCGGGAAAGCGTCTTCACCATCCTGGGAAGCGTCCAGGGACTGAGTTTTTTGGATCTCTTCACCGGCTCGGGCATCATTGCCCTGGAAGCAGCCAGCCGCGGCGCAGAACCCGTCTACGCTGTGGAAAAGGATCCCGGGAAAAAAACCATCCTCAAAAAAAACCTCTCCATAGCGGATCAGAACGTACATCTATCCATCATGCCGGCAGAACGCTTTGTAAAAACCTGGAAAAAACCCTTCGACCTAGTTTTCCTGGATCCACCCTTCCCCTATCCCTTCAAGGCCGATCTCCTCGCCCGAGTAGCAGCCAGCCGGTTAGTCCACCCGTCAACCCAGATCATCATTCACTATCCCGGGGAGGAAACCCTGCCTGACAACCTGGCCATCCCCCGCCTTGAGGGGCAGAGCAGCCTTCCCCGCTTTTTCCAGGATGATTCCCATGTCTCTGGGAACTCTACCTCCCCCCAAAACACCTCCTGGACCCTTACTCATACCGATACCCGGGAGTTCGGCCGGTCCCTGGTCCGGTTTTACAAACCCCGGGCACATACCCCCTAACCCGGGCTGAATACTCCGTTTACCACCCCGGCACCATTTGGTATAGTATTCCCACCGGGAGGAAACATGAAACGCACCAAACCAACCCTGCTCAACCTACCCTCGGGTTCCGAGGGCATCTTCCTGCAGGACGCGGAGCTGCACCGTCACATCATTGGAAAACTGGATACCCTCTTCAGCCGCTGGGGATTTACCCCGGTTCATACTCCCATGGTGGAATACGCCGATACCTACAACCACATTACCGGCACCGAGGTTCCCCATCACACCTACCGGCTCATCGACCGGGAGGGAAGCATCCTTATGTTGCGCAGCGATATTACCCTCTTCCTCATGAAACAGATTCACACCATGCTCCGCAACGCAGACTTACCCCTGCGCCTTTCCTACAGCGACAGCATCATGCGCTACCAGGACGCTATCGACATCGGAAAAAACGAATTTTTTCAGACCGGCGCCGAAATAATCGGGGTTCCCGGCCGGGACGGCGATCTGGAAGCCCTCTGCTTACTCGTAGAATCCCTGCAAACCATTGCCTGCCCCCAGCCGGTACTACACCTGGGCAGCCGCCGGGTCTTTAATGCCATATTTCAAGAACATTCTGCCGATCATATTCAGGACCTGACCCATGCCATTACCATGCGGAACTGGGATGAGCTATCCTCCTACGGCCCGGAAATTACCCGGCTATTTTCCCTACTCTGTTCCCCGGGTGATTTTGATCTCTCGTCAACCCCTGCCCCCGGGCTTTCGGGCACGTATCCTGACCTCATCCCGGGTCTTGAGGAGCTCCACGACCGGGCCAAGACCCTGCAGAACCTGTATCCCCAGCTGGATATCCGGATGGATCTCAGCGAGCTCGGCAGCCAGCCCTACCATACCGGCCTGGTATTTTCCGTGTATCTTGACGGTACCGATAGTGCAGTGGCATCTGGGGGCCGGTACGATACCCTTTTGGGTAAACTAGGCGCCGATGCGCCGGCTGTGGGCTTCTCCCTCATGGTCTCAAAGATCACCCGGTTATTACCCCGTCCCGAAGATCTTCAGGCCTCCCAGGCGCTTTCCCAAGACCTTGCATCGGCGGATTTTGAGGACCGTCTGACTGCCGCCCAAACCCTGCGAGCCCAAGGAAGGAATATACATCTATGAACAACCAACCCCTCACCCTTGCCCTGCCCAAGGGAAGACTCGAAAAGGATGTCCAAGCCCACCTCGCTGCCAGGGGCATCAACTTCAGCTTTGAAAACCGTAAACTCGTCGCCCAGGACTCCCAGGGTCTGCTCAGGATTATGCTGGTGAAAAACGCCGATCTTCCGGTGTATGTGCACCACGGCATCGCGGGTCTCGGAATCTGCGGGGATGACGTCCTCTACGAATCAGGATACGACTTTTTCCGACTGAGCCATCTGCCCTTCGGCAGTACAAAGATGTGTCTTGCCGGCAGGAAAGACGATGAGCTCCAATCCTCCCAGGGCGGGGTGCTTCGGGTTGCCACGAAATTTACCAGGTTCACCCGGGACTACTTCCACAACCAGGACACCGCCGTCGAGATGATCAAACTCAATGGCTCCGTAGAGCTCGCCCCGGTCCTGGGACTTGCCCCGTATATCGTTGACCTGGTGGAGACCGGTTCAACCCTCAAGGCGAATAACCTTGCCGTGCTCCAGGTCCTCCAAGAAATTAACGTACACCTCATAGCAAATCCGGCCTATTACAAATACCACTATAAACAGGTCGATCAATTTGTCCGTATATTAGAACAGGAGGCCTAACATGGCAGAAGCAACACGTCGGGTCCGCATTGAACGGAACACCAAGGAAACTCAAATCGACCTAACCCTGACCCTGGACTCCCGGGCAGACCAGTCCTTCGACATGCCCCTGCCGTATTTAGCCCACATGCTCAATGCCATGGCCTTTCACGGGGGATTCGGTCTGGAGATTACCGCCCGGGGCGATATAGAGGTAGATCCCCACCATCTCGTAGAAGATCTGGGAATCGTTCTCGGTCAGGCCTTCCATAAAGCCCTGGAGGAGTACGGCCCGGTACAGCGATACGGCCATGCGGTCATCCCCATGGATGATGCCCTTGGGCAGGCAACCGTAGATGTATGCCAACGGCCCTACCTTGTGTATCGCGTTACGTTCCCCCAGGAAAAAAGCGGCAGCTTCGACATGTTCTTGTTTAAGGAGTTCTTTCAGGGATTTGCCAACTCTGCCCGTATCAACCTGCATCTGGAATGTCCCTACGGCGATAATGCCCATCACATGTCCGAGGCCCTCTTTAAATCCCTCGGCCGGGCTCTCACCCAAGCCTACCGACCCCTACAGGGCAGCATGAGTGATATGTCCACCAAGGGCGGTCTTTAGGAACAGGGCCCCCGGGCGCCATCCCGGAAGCCGAGGCTCTGCAGAGCCAGGATCGCCCCATGGAGGATTCGTTTCGTGTGTTAGATTAGAGACTGGAGAAATGAAAAGCTTTCGTTGATTTATAGGCGATCCTGGGGTAGAATAAAGATGATTTAATAAAGAAGAGGTCATGAGTAACATACCAGAAAAACCCGATACCGGGTTCATTAAGCAAACAGATTCCGAATCACTGAATATTTCTTCCCAACAACGGGTGGCACTTGTTCGGCGTGGGAACGAGTTGTTTAACGATGGTCAGATCGAAGCTGCTAAACGCATCTTTCTGACCCTGGGGTACAGTGACGGGCTCATTCGGGTTGGCGATCGATATTTTGCAGAAAAGCGATTTCTTGAAGCCCTTCGGCTGTACATCCTCGCTCCCGATCGTGGCCGGATATCCCAAATGGCTGAATCCATGGCCCTGGTAGTGAGAACCTGGATGCTCCAGGACAACCTGAAAACCAATGAATCCCTGAAAACAAAATCACCTTCAACAGGTTTGACCACCGAAAGGAAATAGGGCATGGCGAATGTAGAAGCTGAAATTAGTAATTCACCGGATACCGGAGCAACGGGCGATGGAATCTCTCCGGAGGTAACCGAGCTTTCCCGAAAGGGATACCATCTGCTCAAGGATGGGCATATAACGGAGGCAATCCACTGTTTCCGCCATATTCTGGAAAACGATCCCGCCAACAACTATGCCCTGGTGGGAATCGGAGATGCCTACCGGAAACGAAGGCGGTACCAAGAGGCCACGGAGTACTACCGGGACTGTCTGCGTCAATACCCTCAAAACAATTACGCGCTTTTCGGATTGGCGGATTGTTACCGCTCCATGAAGCACTTCCACCGTGCCATTGAGGTTTGGGAAACCTACCTCAAGCTAGATGACCAAAACGTCACCGTACTAACCCGGGTTGCGGATGCATACCGTAAGGTTAAAAACCTTGAGCGTTCTGAGGAGCTGTATCTCAGAGTGTTAGAATTGGAACCCGGAAATCCCTATGCCCTTATAGGCCTTGGCCACCTGTATTATGATTTTAAACTCTTCGATAAGGCTCTGTCCTATTGGATGCAGATGTACGAACACCGGGGAAATCGTGCTGATATCCGAGTTCTCACCTCCATCGGCAACTGCCATAGAAAGAGAAAGACCTTCCAGGAAGGGGTGCCCTTCTTTACCCTTGCCCTGGAAAAGGAGCCGAAGAATTTTTATGCCTTGTTCGGGCTGGCGGACTGCTACCGCGGGCTAAACCAGCAGGATAAATCTCTCACCTATTGGAACCGGATTTTGGATCAGGATCCCTCCAACAAGGTCATTTTAACCCGAGCCGGAGATGCCTACCGCAAACTTGGCCAGCTCGACACCGCCGAGGAATACTACCGAAGAGCTCTGAATATCGAGTACGATACCTACGCGGTCCTTGGACTTGCTCTCATCAATAAGGTTCGGGGTAATATGCGCGAGGCTGCAGACAGCCTCCAGGGATTGTTGAAGAGCGACCCTAAAATCCTCAGGATCTACCCAGAAATTTTGGAGTGTTACATTAAACTGGGTGACCGGCACTCTGCGAAATCAGTACTGGAGCTCTACGAGACGGCAGGCGGCATCAAAAACGACGTTCATGAGCGGGTCATCTCTCTACGGAAGGCTGCAGGGGTTTAGGCGGTATACAGTGCGCAAAAGGTTGTAACCTTCGGTACTGACGCCCCTACCCTGTGGTGCGGCCCTTGGATGGGGCCACCCTTGGATGGGGCCGCTATGTCCGGTGCTTTTTACAACCTTTTACGCACTAAGAGAAGACTATGCACCGGTACGCCTATCGCTTTCCAGGAGCAGTCTCCAATACGGCTTTAATCCTGCGTACGCCCTGGCTGGAACTCTGTTCCTTCACAATCCTGAAATGACCGAGTTGGGCAGTATTCTCCACATGAGGACCGCCGCAGACCTCTTTGGAAAAATCGCCGATACTGTAAACCTTCACAATGTCATCGTACTTTTCTCCGAACAGGGCCATTGCACCGGATTTTTTTGCCTCCTCAATGGGCATGGTGGAAAACTGTACATCTAATGACCGTTCGATCTGATGATTTACAATACGCTCCACCTCATCAAGCTGCTCGCGAGACATTTTCTCGGGATGACTAAAGTCAAAACGCAGCCGCTCAGCAGTGATATTGGATCCCTTCTGGGCAACATGATCCCCGAGAACCATGCGTAAGGCCTTATGAAGCAAATGGGTAGCAGTGTGAAGAGCAGTGGTCTGCTCACTATGATCGGCAAGTCCTCCCTTAAAGGTCTGATTCTCGTCCATCTTGGACCGTTCTTGGTGCTTGCGGAAGGCCTCTTCAAAACCGGGAATATCCACGGAAAATCCATGCTCCTCGGCAAGCTCCTGGGTAATTTCCACCGGGAACCCGAAGGTATCGTAGAGTTTAAAGGCTAACCGGCCCGGGATTACGCGCTTTTCACCCTTGAGAAGATTAGGCAACAGCTTTTCAAACTCATGTTCCCCTTTTTGCAGGGTATGGAGGAACTTCTCCTCCTCCTTCTCAAGCTCCGTCAGGATGAATTCCTGCTTCTCCCGCAGCATGGGGTACACATCCCCGTAAATCGTCAGTATTACGGCAGCTAACTCGGATAGGAATGGTTTCTCAAGCCCTAGTTTTCGCCCATGTCTGCTTGCCCGGCGAATTAATCTCCGCAGGATATACCCCTGTCCAAGATTAGATGGGGCCATCCCCTTTTCATCCCCCAGAATGAAGGTAGCTGTTCGGACATGATCGGCGATAATCCTGAATGACCGGTCGATTTCCTCGCCGGAACCGTAGGTCGAGCCGGATATTTCAGCAATCCGGGCCAGCACGGGTACAAAGAGCTCGGTCTCATAAACAGATTTTTTTCCCTGAAGAATGGTGATGGTCCGTTCGATCCCCATACCGGTATCCACGCATTTTCGGGTCATCTCCGAATAGGTACCGTCCGAGTTCTTACGGTATCCCATGAACACATCATTCCAGATTTCAAGCCACTTACCGTCACTTACCCCCGGCCGGCTCTCGGGGGTACCGGGTATCCCCGTATCAATGAACATCTCGGTATCCGGGCCGCATGGTCCCGTCGCTCCCGGGGGTCCCCACCAGTTGTCCTCTCTCCCGAGAAAATATATCCTGTCATCAGGAACACCAAGGCTCTTCCAATACTCTGCTGATTCTGTATCCCGGGGCACCTCATCATCACCGGCGAATACCGTCACCGCTAGTTTCTCAGGGTTTATACCGAGCCATCGGGAATCCGTCAGGAATTCCCAGCTCATTTCAATGGCTTCTTTCTTAAAATAATCGCCCAGGCTCCAGTTTCCGAGCATCTCAAAAAAAGTAAGATGGCTAGAATCACCCACCGCTTCAATGTCACCCGTTCGGATACATTTCTGCACATCCACCAACCGTTTTCCTGCTGGATGGTCCTCACCGAGGATATACGGCACCAAGGGATGCATCCCTGCGGTGGTGAACAATACCGTAGGGTCATTTTCCGGAATGAGACTCTTCCCGGCGATTTCAGCGTGGCGCTTGCTTGTAAAAAATTCTATGTATTTCTTTCTTAGTTCATTTGCAGTCATGGGGCGAATAATACCATACCTTTTTGGTTCAAGCCAAGACAATAACCGAACCCCGAACCGGGGCTGCCTGTTATATCAAGCTCTCAAAATCCGCTTCAGTTTCGGGTTGGAGGAACTCGGGGAACACATACACGATAACCCCGGTTTTTCTCACCCGTACCTCGGCATATCCCTTAGAAACCATAGCTTCTAGCATATCCTTGGCCGAATCTGCGCTGATATTCCCTTCTAAGGCGAGTTGCGCCGGACTGACCGCGCCGCCGTTTTTTTGAGCAAGCCGGAACATCATATGCTCTGAACTTTCCTTAGGCCGATCCGAGGGTTCCCGGTAGCTATAATTACGGGGTTGCTGGCGCTCATAGATAACCGTTCTGCTATAACCGATTCCAGGATACTCTTCATCATCAATTACCTGCCGAAAGCGCTCTTCACGATTTACCGACCGTACCTGCTCAGGCATGGTAATAGCATCATAAATGGTCCCTATACCGAAGAGCCCGCCAGTCAGTAGATAGAGAATACCGGTCCCGACCTTTCCCATATAAAACCGGTGTAATCCCGCGACCCCGATTAACGAGGGCAGCCAAAATAAATAAGACATACGTAGTGATCTCACGATTCCTCCAAACTCATGGTTCCTGCTAAATATACTCCTCGCCGTCACGGCGAACAACTAATTCTCCCGATTCTTCCAGTTTACGAAGATACCGCACAAAATCCTTGGTCGCTTCATCGATCTCTGACCTCCGCCGGGGGCCCATGTGCTGGTATTCCTCAATGATGATCCCAGCCCGGGCCTGGCTCACATTGGTGAGGATTTTCTTTCGGATATCCTCCTCCTTCCCTTTGAGAATAAGGGCGATCTGTCGGTCATCCTGATCCTGGAGGATTCTCTGCAATTCCTTATCGTCGATGTAAAGAAGGGTCTCTATAGTAAATAACCGCTCTTTAATGGATGACGCAAGTTCCGGATCATCCTTCTCAAGATATTGAATCAGCGGTTCCTCTGTACCCGGTGTCATATTTTTCAGAATCTCGGCTAACACACCCCGGCCATCAAGATCGGTTGTTTGGGCGATGCCCTGGTTACGAATCCGTTCTTTCAATGCCGATTCTACCGAGAGGAGAACCTCCCGATCCAGTTTTTCAATCCTGGACAAGCGGCGTATGACCTCAAGTTGCTCATCCCGATCCATCTGGTTGATTACCCCAGCCGCGAGTCCGGCGCTCAGGTGACTTAGCACCAAAACCTTCAATGCCGTACCCTCCTGGCGCAAAAGACTATGGATCTGTTTTGGGTTGTAATCCTCCAGGAACTCAAAATGTCGATGCACCTCCTTAGGTACAGCACTTCGAAGAATTGCCTCTCCCTGTTCAGCCCCGAAGGCTTGCACCAGAAACCCCCGGGCTGTTTCAACTCCCCCTCGACTGGTTTGCTGCTCTGCGAAACCGAGGGTACTAAAGCGCTTTAAAACGACCCGCCTGCTTTCCGGATCAATGACCGGCAGGCTCGCAATTTCCTGGACGATAGCCTCTACCGCATCTTCGGGCAAATGCCGTAGGATCTCTGCTGCCTGGTCTTTGCCGACAATAACCATAAACTGGGCAATCTCCCGACGGGAAGGCGGCACCTCACCCGGCCCAAGGTACATGGCCATGGCCCGACCAGCCGCGGTTCTGGTGTTTTCCTTTACAAGCCCCTCTTCCCTCTTGTCCCGGGAGGAAGCCGATACCCGAGGGCCGCCATCTCTGTGGGACCCCTGGAGTCCGGGATCCTTAGGTGCTTTCCTGGAACCACCAGATGTTTCCCCTGGTTCATTATCCAGTTCCGAAGCGTCCCCTGGAGAATGATCGGCTTTATCAGACCGGCTTACTTTTTTATACGCCTGAGCCCGCATTTTATTCAAATCCATAGGGTAAAAGCATATCCCCGGTGTCCTGGATCGTCAACGACCCATAGCCTGAAGCCGATGATACCTGTTGTTTCGTAAGCCCTGGGGTTGACAGTTTTTTTTGAGTCCTATATAAATAGCAGCACACACCCCAGGGTGTGGTTTGCCGCTGTAGCTCAGTTGGTAGAGCAACGGACTGAAAATCCGTGTGTCGACAGTTCAATTCTGTCCGGCGGCAACAACTAGTCAATGGAGAAGCCCCAGGAACCTTCCTGGGGTTTTTTTATACCACGAGGCCCAGGAAGGTGGAAAACCAACCCACAGAAGTACCTGGGGACCTCCCGAAATACGGACACTTCTACTATACTTCACCTCATGAATTATCTTGCCCGTCTATTTCGCTCCCTTACCTTTGAACTGGTTATCGTGTTTCTTATCCTGGCGTCGGTTGTGTTTGCAGGTGCCAGTTTTTTTACCGATCTACCGTGGCTCGAGCAGGCTAATCTCGGGTTTAGCCTGTTTTTCTGTTTTGAACTCAGTCTTCGGTTCCTGGCAGCCGAAAACCCCAGGAAGTATTGGAAGTCTTATTGGCTGGATTGGGTGGCATCCATACCCTGGGACTTTATTCTCCTGACACTAACACCCACCGCCGGGTTACCCGTAGTCTGGTTGAGACTTCTTCGATTGCCCAGGATTGCCCGAATCCTCCGCTTCATCAGCATCGGACGTCAAGGCATTGGCCGTAGGGCCATCTACCACATCAAAAAACAACTGGAAAAGAGTCTGCCCCGACAATTCCTTATGCTGGCAGCCCTCGCCGGGTCTCTGTACCTGCTCTTCGGGTTTGTTTTTTCCCAGATCAAGGATGAGACAATAGTCGACCCGTACTACTTCAGCTTAATCACCCTCATGAGCAGCGACAGTATCTTTGAGGTAGCCCAAGGGGGCAGCGGAATACGGACGGCGACCATAATCCTAGCCTTTCTGGGTATGATCCTCTTCAATGGAATTCTTATAGCCATTATAGTCTCCCGAATAACCGAATACCTAGAAAATGTCAGATCCGGCCGGGGACGGGTGGAGGAACGAAACCACCTAATCATCCTTGGCTGGCACGGCTTTGTAAAATACCTGACCCAGGAACTGGAACTGTACAGCCGGACCGAGGGACAGCAGATTACCCTGGTATTGCTTGTAGAGGAAATTTCCCAGGACATCACCGACCTTGCTCAGAATAACACCCTGGTAGATGTGGTGGTACGCCGCGGCCGGGGTTACAATCAGCAGGACATTGACCATATCTCCCTTTCCCGGGCTCGGGCGGTATTCGCCCTGGGCCATGGTAGTCTCAGTGAGAATAACAGCGTGGTTCTAAAAACCCTTCTTACCATGGAATCGATCCTATCCTCCAAAGGGACGGATCACCCCTGGGAATCAGCGCCTCCCCGTAGGTCCCTGGCAGGAACCTGGCCGCACATCGTTGCCAATCTACCCGAAGGAACCTTGGAAACCTACCTTCCGGAGTTTCCCGGCGATTCGGTCATCACCTTCGATCCTTTCTTCTATTCGGCGAAAATTCTAGCCAGCGTGGTGCGGACTCCGGAACTCTACCAGGTCTACACCGAGCTATTTAGCTTCGATGGGAGCGAGTTCTATGGTTGCCGGGCTGGTAATCTCGCTGGCCTCCGCTACTGCGATTTACCTGGAGTCCTACCGGGCATTCAGCTCTGCGGCCTGTTGGAGAACAACCAAATCAGACTCATACCCCCTCAGGATACCGTCCTCCAGGCAGACCACACCCTCTTGGTACTTGGTCAGAGCCGAAAGGTTTCTGAAGCTGCCTTCCGCAATCACTCCGTTCAAAGAGGAACCTCCACCCAACCCGTCATCTCACCCCTCCAGACACACCAGCCGTCAAAATCCGGCTTGGAGGTTGCCATCATCGGGGTGAACCCGAAGATTCCCTTTATTGTAGAAGAACTCTTAAAACATAAATGCCGAATCCACGTTATTGACGATCAAAGTAAGGGTGATTTTAATGCCTGGTACGAGATGACCACCGGTGGTAAACCGCCCCGGGATTTGCATTTCATCCCCTACTCCTTTCACGGAAGAAGCCCCCTGAACCTCAGCCTCGAGTTACAATCCTTGGACAGAATAATAATCCTAGCCGACGAGAGTGCTGGTCAGGGCGAGCCCGGAAAGGTTGACGCCGACACCATCCATAAACTGTTAAAGCTCCGTAAACTCATCAGGGATCTGGGCTTCTCCAAGGATTGTCAGATCGTGGCGGAGATCATGGCGCCGGAATCCGAAGGATTAAGCAACCTTTTTTCTGTAAATTTCTTTAAAAGCAGGGCGATCATTAGACTCGGGTAAGTACCGTTTTTCATTCTGCCATTGATCGTTCTGTTCGATCAGCATGGCCGCCGCAAGGCGAAGCAAACTATCGGCATTAGGGAATACGCCTACGACCTTTGTTCGCCTTTTTATTTCTTTCATTTGACGTTCAGCCAAATTTGAGGTTCGTAACTTCCTCCTGTGGTTTTCCGGGATATGAAATACGCTTAATCCCTCCCGGAGATTTTCATCAGCCCACTGGGCAAGACGGGGCTGGGTCTTCTCATACTTTTCTACCAGGCTCTGCAAGTACCTTTCGGCGTTCTGTTCATCTGGGGCATTGAAAACCTTGCGGATTTCCGCCGCTACCGCCGGGACATCGTCTTTCCTTGTCACGTAACCACGAGCATTTTGCTGCAAGTGAAATTGACACCGTTGCCACAAGATTCCAGGAAACACAGCATCGATAGCTGCTCGAAGACCCGCATGGTCATCACTGGTAATCATGGTCAGACCATGGAGCCCTCTACGAACCAGGCCTTCTAGAAACGATCGCCAATTTACCTCCGCTTCGCTATTGGCTACTTCTGTGCCCAAAATCTGACGTTTGCCTTCATAATCGACGCCTATGGCCATCAGTAGGGACTGTTTGACCACTTTCGAGCCTACACGCACTGATTCATATGTAGCGTCGAGCACGAGATACTGTATTTGTCCTACCGGCGAGGATCGCCAGGATGTTGCCTCTTCATCCAGCTCCTTCGCCAATCGACTTACCTGTGAGGAGCTCACCTCGGTGCCGCATAGGATTTCTACGATATCTGAAACCCGTCTAGTACTGACCCCTTTTACGTACATCTCGGCTATCGCAAGTTTTAAGGCTCGTTCACTCCGAATACCCTTTTCGATACAGCTGGGATAGAATTCCAGTCCGCGGACTTGAGGTATCTTGAGTAATACCTTCCCGGTAGCCAAAGCCAAGGTTTTGTTCTTAAACCCGTTGGCGTAGCCCATTCGATCTTCGGTCCGCTCATAGGGTTCGGCCTGAAGGGTTTTGGCTCGCTCAAGTTTCATTGCTTCGTTCACTACCTTTTCTATCACCTTAGAAAATTTACTGTCTTCCTTGGTGGCTAACATTTGGATCACTTGCTCTAAAAGTGTATACTCTGATTGGTAGGCCATCGGGCTCTCCTTATGGTTTGTTTCGTCACTTACCATTTGAGCCTGATCGGCCTGCTTTCTTCAACCTAATTTACAGAAAGAATTGTACACCAAC
>NZ_JNUP01000067.1:0-45135 GCF_000758165.1 Spirochaeta lutea
CTTCAAGGGTGGGGGGAGGTTTGTAAAAAGTTACAGGGTTTTGCGCACTATGTATGACATACAGCTGTCGTAGTTCATGGCGTACACTCACCTAAAAGCCAAGACAAGGAGAGTACCAATGGAAATCAAAGACGTACCAGAAACCAAAACCCTGGCAGTGAACCTGACCGTTCCTGCCTCCGGCCTGCCCGAAGCCATCGGCAAGACCTACGCCCAGATCGGCGCATTCATGGGAGCCAAGGGCATCCCAATGACCGGGGCCCCCTACGTACTGTACCGCAATATGGACATGGATGCCCTGGACATCGAAATCGGGTTCCCTGCGGCCCCGGGAAGCGAAGGCGAAGGGGATATTCGGCCCTCGGTAATTCCCGCCGGCCGGGTTGTGACCACGATTCACCTGGGCCCTTACGGCGAGTTGGAAAAAACCTATACCAAGGTAAGCGAATTCGCCGCACAGAGAAACATCACCTTGAGCCCCTGGATGTACGAGAGCTACCTCAACTCTCCGGAGGATACCCCGCCGGAAGAACTGCAAACCCAGCTCTATTTTCCTATCCAAGGGTGATTTTACTACCCCTGGGCTGTCACCGGCCCGGGGGTTACCTCGGGCCTACCGGATCACCCAAACCCGGGATCAGAATGGCCCGAAACCGATAACCACCGCCGCTGCTAAAAAGAGGCTAGTAACCAGCAACATGATTCCCTGAAGCTTGAGGGTCCACCGCAGCCACATAGGGTAGGATACCACGGTGAATCCCAGGGCTATGAGAAGCAGGGCATTGGTCGGGAAGAGCATATTAGAAAATCCGTCGCCGAAATCAAAGGCCAAAACGGCGGTTTGCCGGGTAATCCCTACCAGCTCAGCCAGGGGAACCAGGATGGGCATCATCAGGAAGGCCTTGGCACTTGCCGACCCAATGAAGAAGTTCATCCCCAGGGTAACCAGATAAATGAGAAACGCTGAGGCTAGAGCCGGAGTCCTACTAATTGTCTGAACCGCCATATGGAGGATGGTGTCCATAATCATGCCCTCCACAATGATATGCTTCACCGAATAGGCCATCATGATAAGCAGTACTCCCGGCAGCATATTTACAACCCCGCGGAAAAACACCCCAACCATTCTTCCCGGCCCCATGCCCGCAAACAGCCCCCCGCCGATACCGCCGACCAGGAAGAGCAGTCCCATCACCGGAAAGGCCAGATCGCTCAGGGCGGGAATCTGACCGGAAACCAAAACCAAGAGAACCGCCAGGCCGACGCAGGAGGCGAACCAGTTCAGAGCCCGGGCATGGCCCCTGGCAGCCGATCCCTCAACAGCCCCGGCTCCGTCCATCCCGGCCTCCGTTACTGGCAGCGCATTGATGCCATCCCGGGCCGGATTGGGGGCCGACCCGGCACCGGCGATCCCGGTGTCTGCTGCCGGCGACGCCGTGACGCCACCCAGGGGCACATCACCCTGCCCCGACGGGGTTGGGCTGCCCGGGATACTGGCATCTCCTCCGCCGGCTCCAGCCTGACCGAGGGGGGATGCTCCCGAGGAAACCCCGGCCAGGGTAATACCCAACCGGGCCCGAAGCTCCTGGTCTTTGGTAAAGCTGGGTGAACTGGTCGGATCCGCCTCAACCCGCCGGGCATGGCGGCGGACGAACCAGAGGCAGATTCCGTACACTACAATAAAGAAGATGATCCGCAGCCAAACCCCGGAAAACAAGGGCAGATCGGCAATTTTCTGGGCGACGGCGATGGTGAAGGGGTTTGTGACTGCTGCTGCAAATCCGAAGGCCATGGGCAGCAAACTCATTCCCAATCCGGTCAGGCTGTCCCAGCCCAGGGATAGGGAGAGGGGTACAATGAAGATAATCATGGGTACCATTCCCTCGTAGATCCCCATGAAGCTTGCCACGGCCATGAACAAAAAGATGAGTACCGAAATAAGGGTATACTTATTCTTCTGAAAGCGTGCAACCAGCCGGCGGATCAGGTCCTCCATGACCCCGGCTACCTCCAGAATGGTAATGGCTCCGCTTACGAAGATAATAAACAGGATGATGGTAATCAGGGCGATATTACCCTCAAAAAAGAAAATCTCAAAGGGGGCGGTGAACCAGCGCCAGACCGGGTAGTCGGGCTTTTCCATGGCTTCAAAGGATCCGGGCACCACCAGGGTCCGGCCCTGTTCCACCACCCGGTCGAACTCCCCGCTGGGCAGAACGACCGTTAGGATCCCCGAGATAACCATGAGCACCAGAATGATGCCCGCAGACACCAGCAACGATTTGAGTCCGATCTTCAGGCTGCTTTCCCTCTCCATCAATCCCCTACCTCCCTACTGTATAGGTGTTCCCTCATGTGTCCAGCACGGTACCCTACACTGGATGCGGTGGGGTCATCAAGAATCAGCCCCGGGGGCAGCGGGGGCAGCCCCGCCGGCAGGGGGGTTGCTGTGGCTCTGGGCGCTCTGGAGTAGTTCCAGATAAAACCGAATCCCCGCCTCGTAATTTTCCAGGGATATACGCTCGTTATGGCCGTGGATAAGATTCAGCTCAGCCTTACCCAGCTCCATGGGGGCAAAGCGGACGACAGTGTCGGTGAGATCGGCATAGTGCCGGGAGTCGGTCTGAGCAGTTACCAAGCTGGGCAGCACCGGTCTGCCGGGAAAGGCTGCTCGGGCGGCCCGGGCAACCCGCTCGTACTCCCGGGCTTCCCCCTGCCCCTGGGTAACCGGCGAACTGTGGAGGACCCCGGGCTGAAAATCAACCTGAACCCCCAGGCCACGGACCCGCCGGCGAACCTGCTCCAGGGCCTCCTGGGGTGTCCATCCCGGCAGGAGACGCAGATTTACCACAGCCCTGACCCGGGAGGGCAGCACGTTTTCTGCAGGGCTGCCCTGCAGAACCGTCATTGCCAGGGTGGTCCGGACCATACTTACAGCTTCGGGGTTGTTCCTCATGGCCAACACGAACAGGGGCTTGGTAATCCGCAGGTTGGCAAATATGAGCCCCAGGGAGAAGGGAACCAGGGGCACCAGGCCCTCAAAAAAAGCCCGTACCGAGGCGGATAATTCGTAGGGAAAGGTATGGGATTCCAGCCGGGAGAGGGCGCGGCCCAACCGGGCGGCGGCTTGAAACCGGGGCGGCCGGGAGCTATGCCCCGGGGGCTGATCCGCCCAAAGCTCGAGATTCGTGTACCCTTTTTCTTCGGTACCGAGAAGCACCACCGGGGTTTTGACCCCGGGGATTCCCTCCCGGGCCACTACCAACCCCTCATCGCTCACCAGGGAAAACCTCAAGCCCCGGCTGCGGAAATGCTCGGCCAGCTGCCTGGCCCCCCTTGTGCCGTTACGCTCCTCATCACCACCGAAGGCGAGATACACATCCCGGTCGAAGGCGGTACCCCGGGACACCAGGTAATCCCCTGCTTCCAAAATCGCCATGAGGGTGTTTTTCGTATCCAGGGTTCCCCGGCCATGAACAAAGCCCTGGGCGATGCGTCCGGAAAAGGGCTCGTCGTCCCAAAACTCAGCCTCTACCGGAACCACATCGTAGTGGGCGAGGAGGAGCATGGGAAGGGGTGCCGGGTCGCGGTTCCCGTCTTTGTCTCGGTGTTGGGGTGATTCGACTGCCTGCCGACCCGAAGCAGCGTCCCGAGGTATCCGGATATACCAGCCGAAGGGCCCCAGACTGGTGAAGGTACCCAGAGCCGCCAGATGGGGGAACTGCTCCTGAACCATGGCTTGAAAATCCAGAAGGGCCCGTTCCATCTCCGGAAAACCGCCGCCTTCGGGCGGGGTTACCGTGGGCAGGGCTATGGCCCGGGAGAAGCGCTGGGCGTACCCCGGGCGCAGATCACCGGGAAGATCCGCCGGCCGGCCCGGCGGTAGGTCCGGACCCGAGGCCCGGAGAATGAGGGTGCGGATGATCATGAAGACAATGAGCAGAGCCAGGAGGAATCCCGGGATGAGCAATACAATCATACCCAAGTATAAATGGATAGCCCCGGGGTTGGTAGCCTATCTTGCCTTGGGAGGGAAAAAGCGGTATCTATGGTGGCATGAAATCCCAGAAACCCACAGTACGAACCCTCATCACCGCTGCTCTCATGGTAGTAATTGCTGCCGGCTGCGCCTCCGGTCCGGACCGGAAGGAGCTACAGACGGTAATCGAAGATGCGGCCCAGGTATTTGAGCAAGGAGGTCTGCCCCCGGGGCTGGTGAACCGGATATCCCGGGCCCAGGTTACCCTTCTGGGCGAAACCCACTACGTCCAAGAACACCAGGAGATGCTGGTGGCCCTGTTTCCCGAGCTGCAACGGGCAGGATACCGGCAACTCGGGGTGGAATCCATGCAGGCCTTCGGTTGGATTTTGGATGATTATGTACGGGGCAGTCGGGATGATTATCCCCAGGGCCTCGCGCCCCTGGATTCCTTCTGGATCGAGGGCCTGCGGGATTTTAACGCCCCCCTGGCGCGAGAGGATCAAATCGGGGTGTTCTGCTTCGATATGAACCACTGGTCGGATAGTTTTCAGCAGTCCCTGCTCGCCATGAGCCGGGAGCTGGATCATCCGGAGCTGAAACGGTATGCCGGAGAAATCCTGCTCCTGGATCCCGGCAGTACCGGGTACCGCAGGGCATTGGAATCACTCTACACCCTGGAACTATCCGACCCTTGGATGGAGCGCCTGACTCGCATGGTGGAGATCGAAGAGCAGAGTATCGGATTGCGGGATTCCATGAAGGATAGCGCCCGGGAGGCTCTGATTATCCGCCTGGTGGAAGAGCAGCTGGATGCCGGAACGGGCAAGGTGGTGGTTAATACCGGGATGTTCCATGCCCAGCGGCAGGTGTTTATGGGAACGATCCGGCGGCGCCTGGGTACCGTCCTGGATGAGCGGTACGACCAGAATCCTGATGCGCTGTTTTCCCTGGCGGTCTTCGGCTTTACCGGGGAGCGGCGGAACCGGTTCTACGATACCGAATCCGTGGGCATTACCCCGCCCTGGCAGCGTAAGGAGAATAACCTGACGCGGCTGTTATGGGAGCTTCCCCGTCGGGGCGAGGGCGGGAACATCTTTATACCCCTGGACGATCCCCTGTTCCAGGAATCCATGGGGGTTGCCTACAGTTTTGATGAACTCCGGGCCGCTCCGGGTAGGCAGTTTGACGCATACCTGGTTTTTTCCTCCATTAGTGTTCTCCGGAGTATGCAGTGAACGGGGATGTAACGGTTCTCTGGCCTTCGCGGCGGGTCTGGTCAGCTTTGTGAGTCCCTGTGTGCTGCCCCTCATTCCAAGTTACCTGTCTATGCTCGGGGCCTGGGTTGCCCGGGGGCCCGGGGAGGGTAGAACCGGTAGCGGGAGGAATGATGGGGCCGGTACCGCTGATGGCGCCGGTTCCCCGGTCCGGGAGGCCCCTGGAACCGGATGGGGGATCCGGGCTCAGAGTTTGGTGATTACCCTGGGCTTTGTGCTGGGTTTCTCGGGGGTGTTTGTGCTGCTGGGCCTCGGGGCAGGGTTGGCGTCCGGCCCGGTGGCCGGGCCCCTGTTGTCCCTGGGGGCGGGCATGGTGGTGATCGCCATGGGGCTGCATTATGCCTTCGGGTTTTTCCGGGGGCTGTACCGGGAGTTCCGCCCGGGGATGTCCTTCCGCCGCTCCCGGGTTCCGGGGAAGGGCAACCAGGACGCTGGGGCCGCGGTTCAGAATCCCGGCCGGGCGGCGGGGCGGTTTTTTATGGCTATTCCCATGGGGGCGGCCTTCGGGGCGGGCTGGACACCCTGTATCGGTCCGATGCTGGCGTCGATTCTCGTGGTGGCCGGCTCCTCGGGGGATTGGCAGCAGGGACTGGTGCTCTTGAGTTTTTATTCCCTCGGGTTGGGACTGCCCTTCCTGCTCTTTGCGGCCGGTGCTGGTACCCCGGGCTTATCCGGGTTGATCGCCGGGTTGCGCCGCCGTTTGGGGGGTATCCAACGGGTGAGCGGCATGGTCCTGATTGCCCTGGGGGTGTTGATTGCCACCGGGAGGTTTGCCTTGTTGACCGGATGGATTGTTGGAGCCGGATTGGAGCTCGGTCGGTGGGCCGAACAGCATCCCGGAGCTTCCGGGGTGGTGGGGGCGCTGGTCTGGCTTGGGCTGGGCGGCTGGTTGCTTTGGGCTGGGAGCAGGGCCGCGGGTCCCCGAAAATTACCCAGGCGAAGAAGAGCAGTCCTCATGGCTGCCCTCGGACTCGCCTTCGCCGTTCCGGGGATACTCAATCTCCTAGGAATCATTTCAGTCCTGGAATGGACCGCAGCCTGGCTGCAGTTTCAGGGGCTCTAGTCAGGGTGCCGGCAGAGACTGGGGTTCCGCCTCCAGAAGGGAATCCAGCCGGGAGGCCAACAGGTTCCGGGAGACGGCCCCGCTGCGGCGGTAGGTGATGATTCCGGTCTGGTCGATGATCAGGGTTGTGGGAACGGTGCGTACCCCGTACCGGGCCTGTACCGAACCTGAGGTGTCCAGCCCGTGGGTAAAGGCCGGAGAGAACCGGTCCACAAACTCCTGGACCCCCGCAACACTTGCCTCGCTGGAGGTAAGATTAACCCCCAGGATATGAACCCTATCGCCGTATTCTTCTTGGAGTTTCACAAGTTCGGGGAACTCCGCCCGGCAGGGGGGACACCAGGTCGCCCAGAAATTGAGCACCACCGGCTTGCCCCGTAAGGCTGATACCATAATCTGCCCCCCCAGGGGTTCGATGGTATCCGGAGCGGCGGATATGACCGGGGTATCGCCGAGGCCTGATTCCCGGGGCTCACCCCTCAGGGCCTGGGGCGAGAAATTCTCAAGGACCGGTAAACTGAAATCATAGGCTTCTTCCCCTACCCGACTGCCGGTTCCCTGTTCCCGGGAGCTGAATAGGCCCTGTTCGGCCAGCTCCAGGATGCGCATGGTTGGTAATCCCCCCAGAAGAAACACGCCAAGAAAAATCCCCAAAGCCCGGATATCCCGGGGACGTTGTTCATCATCCGTTTTCTTTGCCCCCCAGATGCTCCAGGCAAACCACAGTCCGGCACCGCCGAGTCCGAGGATGGTTCCCACTGTCCCCCCGGGCAGGTACAACAGGGCCAGGGGTTCTTGGAGGACGGTACCAAGACTAGTGAGCAGGGGAGACAATTTCCACATGACAAGAAAGACGAGTAGTCCGGTTACCAGACGGTCGAGGAGCCGGCTGGCGGTAACCCCCCGGGCCTGCTTGTCCGGGGCGCCTGGCAGACTGCGGGGGATGAACCGCAACAGGAGAAGGCTGACGGCTCCTGATACGATAATGATTAACCCGGTAACCAGATATTCCCGGGGAATATTCAGTAGTTGATCCATCTAGGTATTGTACACTCCCTCAGCCCGATAGGCCAGTCGTGGATTTTGCCCATGGATTCCCCCCGGGAAGGGTATGCGAGGATCTGAGAGTGCGCCCTGCATGAGTCTTCAATCCCAGGCTACCTGGTCCGGCGGAACTGGGCCGGTGTGAGGCCTGCCACAAGACGGAACTGCCGGGAGAAGGTCATGGCATCCGGATACCCGAGATGCCTGGCAATCTCCTTGAGGCTCCAGGTACTGTCCATCAACAGCCCCCTGGCCCGGTCCACCCGCTGACGGATCCGGTACTGGGACATGGACATTCCCATGTACCGGGGAAAGATCCGCCGCAGCAGACTGTAGCTAACCCCCAGCTCCGAGGCTATCTCCTCCAGGCCCAGCACGGCCGTAACCGGGTCGGCCAGGGCCTCGGCGGCCTGCTCCGCCAGGCGCAGGTGGTGGTCCAGGGTTTCCCGGGCGTATCGCCGCTCCGGCCCTGCCGGACCGGAGGATTGGCCGGTAATCCCCCGGCGCAGCAGGGTAAATACCAGATTTTGGCACTCCAGGAGGCAAAATCCCAGGTCTCCCGGGGGAGCCTTCTCCAGGTGATCTGCCGCCGCAAGCCACCTCCGGGCCAGGGGTAGATCCAACCCGGGGTACTGCACCCGGGAATCCCCGGGCAGAAGATCCAAGGCCCGTAATCCCTGGTACATGGGTGTGCCAAAAGCAACAAAACACTCCAGCCAGGAATGACCGGGTTCCTCGGAACCATACACCTCCGTGGAATGCAGCTCCCCGGGAACCCGGAAAAAGAGGCTCCCCGGTTCAAGTTCTTCCGAGCCAGAGATGCCACTCCGATAGCTGCCCCGCCCCCTGAGGAGGTACACCACCCCGAAATGGGGAAACCGAACCCCCAGAGAGCTATCAGCCGGGGTCTTCTGCATGAAACCGCAGCCCAACAGTCCCGGGCTTGCAAGATCGCCCATGGTTCGGAACACCGGCCGGTGAATATCCAGTTCTGGGGGGATAGTATGGTCCTGCATAGCCATAGGATAGGTCGGATGTATCAGTTTTGACAATAGACAGATCAATCTTGCCCATACCCGGATGATGTTTCGGTGGTAAAATAGGATTATGAAAACCCACGAAATCCCCTCCTGGATGGATCCCAGGCAAACCAGCGCTAACATCCTGCCCTCTCGACCGGCCCTACTGCCCTATCCGGACACAGCCTCCGCCCTGAAAGGCTTGAACGCATCCTGGGACGAGCGTCTTGGCCGGGGAGGAGAGAGCCCCATGACCCCCTGGGTCCAATGTCTCGACGGCGTCTGGGACTTCCGGTTTTTCTCCCAGGCTGAATCGGCCTTCGCCGCCATTGGCACTCCCGATCTCCGTAATCCCCAGGGCAAGATCCAGGTACCGGGGGTCTGGACCATGCAGGGCTGGGACCACCCCTGGTACACCAATGTCATTATGCCCTTCCCCCATAAACCGCCCCGGGTGCCGGATCACAATCCCACAGGGTTGTACCACAAGCGGGTTAGCATTCCCGAGAACTGGCGGGGCCGCCGGGTGGTTCTGCGGCTGGGAGCAGCCGAGAGCTGCGCCTACGTGTACCTCAACGGGAGCTTCATCGGCATGACCAAGGACAGTCGGCTGGCTGCCGAGTTTGAACTTCCCGATGCCCAACCCGGCGACCACAGCCTGGAGATACTGGTGCTGCGCTGGAGCGACGGCAGCTTCATCGAAGACCAGGACCAGTGGTGGATGGGAGGGATTCACCGGAGCGTGTACCTGTACTCCACGGACCGGGTCTACCTTCAGGATGTGTTTGTTTCAGGGGATTTTAACGCCGATCAGGCCACAGGGTTACTCACCCTGCAGGTAAGCCTTCAGGGAAGCGCCGCCGCCTCCAGACCTGAGCTGGAGCAGAGGCCCCAAAGCTCCCTGGATCCCTGGCCGGGCGGCCCCGAGGCCCGGAGCCTTGAACCCGGCTGGAAGCTGGTAGCCCAGATATCCCGAAATCCGGTATACACGGTCCGTGACCCCGAAGAACCCGCCATGATGCCCTTGCTCACCCGGCTCATCTCAGGGGAATACCGGGCATCAGGCCACCAGATCAGGGCCGTCGTTCCCATGGATGGTATTGAACCCTGGAGCAGCGAGCAGCCCAACCGCTACCTCGTCACCCTGAGCCTTCTGGATCCCCGGGGCCGGGTGGTGGAGTGCACCGCCCTGAACACGGGGTTCCGGTCGGTGCGGGTCCGGGACCGGCAGCTTCTGATCAACGGCAAAGCGGTACTCATGAAGGGGGTAAACCGCCATGAACACCACCCCCGGCTGGGTAAAACCGTGCCCCGGGAGGATATGATTCGAGACATCCGCTTATTGAAGCAGAACAACTTCAATGCCGTCCGTACCAGCCACTATCCCAATACCGAGGAATGGTACGAACTCTGCGACCGCTACGGCATCTACCTGGTGGACGAGGCGAACATAGAATCCCACCACTACTATGACCAGCTCTGCCGTGAACCGGACTGGGCAGCCGCCTTCCTTGACAGGGCCGTCCGGATGGTCCAGCGGGATAAGAATCACCCCAGCATCATCCTCTGGAGCCTGGGCAACGAGAGCGGCGACGGCCCCCATCACCGGGCTATGGCCGCCTGGATCCGCTCCTACGACCCGAGCCGGCCCATCCAGTACGAGGGATCAGTCCGCCAAGAATGGGGACAGGGTCCCTTTGACTTTTCCCGGGGCAGGGATGTAACGGAGATTATCTGCCCCATGTACCCCACCATCGCCGAAATCATCCAATGGGCCCAACATCCCCCCCAGGGAGAACACCGCCCCTTGATTATGTGCGAGTTCAGCCACGCTATGGGCAATTCCAATGGCAGCTTCGCAGACTACTGGAAGGCCGTGAAGGCCTATCCCGGTCTTCAGGGGGGATTCATATGGGACTGGATCGACCAGGGCATCGAGGTGGACGGCCCGGGGCGTACCATCCTGGGGGTGGCCGCCTACAAGCCCGGCCACCCCTCCCTCGGGACCGAAGCCTCCGAGCAAGGCAGGTCGCCTACCCGCCACTACGCCTACGGGGGAGATTTCGGCGACAGCCCCAACGACCTGAGCTTCTGCCTGAACGGGATTGTCTGGCCCGACGGCACCCCCCATCCCGCCATGGATGAAATCAAGTCATGCTTCCAGCCCCTGGACATCCAGATCATCCACCGCCCTCAGGCCTCCCCCGCGCCCCTGGAATGCCGGATTACCAGCCGATACGATTTTGTCCCGACGAAAAACCTCGGCCTCGAACTCAGCGCCCTGTTGGATGCAACCCCTCTGGGAACCAGCCTCCAGCCCCTTCCCTCCCTTACCCCGGGGCAGAGCCTGGCGGTATGCCCCGACCTCCCCCAGCCCCTTGCCCTGGCCCTGAAAGAAACCCTGGCCCCGGGGTCTCCGGGCATCCGGGGAGAACTGGTGGTGACCGCCCGGATTGTCACCCTCCAGGATGAGGAATGGGCCCCCCGGGGCCATGTCATCGCCCAGAATCAAACCAGCCACGGCCGCTGGCAGGGGCTGGAATCCCAGGAGAACCGGAACATATCTGACTCCGGGGATGCCCGGTATTCCGCCCCTCCCGGGGATGCTCCAAGCCGCATCCCCGCCGGAGCCCCCGGTGTAAACAGCCCGGACGCCCCCGGCACCACCTTACCGCCGGTCTGGCCCCTGCTGGGACTGCCCTGCCCGGTTATCTGGCGGGCTCCCACGGAGAACGATACCTTTAAGGCCATTCCTGACGGTCAACCCGCAGCCCTGGCGGACTGGCTGGCCTGGGGCCTAGATACCGCCCTGGCAGAATCCGCTCCGCCCCAGGAGCCCTCCCCCGAGCACCTGGGTTCCGGCCCTTGGAACTACCAAACCACCGTCGCCGGGGTGGACGTGGTGTTGACAACCCAACCGTTGTCCCGGGGATTCCGGCTGCATGCTGTGTTTACCGTTCCCCCGGACCGGCCCCGGCTGCCACGCCTGGGAATACACCTCCTCCTATCCCCGGAATTTCGCCATGCCACCTGGTACGGTCGCGGCCCTGGCGAGGGCTACCCGGACCGTCGGCAATCCACCCTCTTGGGGGTTTACCGCAGCTCGGTCCAGGACATGTACCAACCCTACATTGTTCCCCAGGAACACGGCCACCTCCAAGACCTGCGCTGGCTGGAACTGAGTACCGGGCCCGGGACGCCGTCTTCCGCCGGACCCGGCGGTTCCCTGGGTTCGACCGGTTCTTTCGGTTCTTCCGGACCCGCCGGTTCCCTGGGCTCCGCTGATCCCGCCGGTTCTTTCGGGCCTACCCGACCCGGCGGTTCCCTGGATTCGACCGGTTCTGTCGGTTCTTCCGGACCCGGCGGTTCTTTCGGTTCCGCCGGAAGGGCAGAGGGGGAAACTCCGGCCCGTTCGGGGTCGGGCAGGAGGATTCTGGTTTCCCGGGCATGGGAATCACCCCAGAATTCCGAAAATTCCCAGGAAGGTTTCTCGGCAAACATCAGCTTGTTTTCCCTGAGGGACCTCACCGAGGCGCGGCATACCTGGGATCTCCCTGCCCTGGGACCGGACGCACCGGTCCACCTGATTCTGGATGCGGCCCACCGGGGATTAGGAACCGCCACCTGCGGGCCGGATGTGCTGCCCGAGTATGAAATCGCTCCCGGCATCCACCGGCTGGACGTGGACATTATCCTGGACGATGCCGCCCCGGAGGAGTGAGAGCATTCCGGGGGCAGCCGGACCCTCTGGATGGAACTGAGTGAGCCTGAATGTCCGTATAAACCTGTCGGGATCCAAAAAACCAGGGTCTCTAGGCGGCAAGTGTCGTGGATGAAACCTCCCGAGCCCCCGGAACGGGCACCCGCCCCGGGTATACTCTGGGGTCGCCGCCGGGTATACTCTGGCGGATGAAACGAATATTCCGTTTAGGACTTCCCCTGCTCTTCGGCCAGCTGACCTTCTACATGCACCAAATCGCCGACAGCGCCATGCTCGGCCACTACGGTCAAGGCAGCCTGGAGCTGGGTGCAGTGGGGATCGCCGGGTTATTCACCTGGATTCTGAACACCTTTCTTTGGCCCCTCTCTTCGGGGGTTCAGGCCATTACGGCCCGGCGGTTCGGCCGCCAGGACCTTCAAAACCCCGGCAGCCAGCACCACACCGGGGAAGCCCTGGACAACGGCATCATCACCGCCCTGTATTCGGCTGCCCTGGCCCTGGTGGTAAGCTTCTCCGCCCGGCCCATCCTTACCCCCCTGATCCGCGATCCCCGTATTCTGGAACTCACCCTCCAGTACATCGCTATTATGCGCCTTTCGCTCCTGCCCTCGGGGCTGTTTTTCGTGCTTCAGGGGTTCTTCAGCGCCATTAACCGTACCCGGTACGTCATGTACTCGGGCATCCTCAGCAATACCCTGAACATTCTCCTGAACTGGATCTTCATCTTCGGCAATCTTGGGCTTCCGGCCATGGGCATCCGCGGGGCTGCCCTGGGAACCGTCCTTGCCAACCTGGTGAGTATGGTGTTTTTGGGGGTGATTCTCATGCGCCGGGGCTACAACCGCAGTTACCGGCTCTTCACATTCCGGCATCTGACCCCCAAACTCCAGCGGGATATCATCGCCGTCGCCCTTCCCCCGGGAATCCAAAATATCATCGCCCTGGGGATTTTCATGGTTTACCAGACCATCATCGAGGACTACTCCACGGTCTATCTGGCCGCCACCCATTCCCTCTTTTCCTTCATGCGCCTGAACAAAACCGTCATCGGCGGCTTCGCCCGGTCAGCCTCCATCCTGGTGGGTAACGCCTTGGGCCGGAACGATAAGGCCGAGGCAGCCCATCTCGGCCGGCAGGCCGGGCTGCTGGGTACCCTCATCGCCCTGGGGGTGGCAGGCCTGGCCCTTCTCTGCCGGGGATTCATTGCCAAGTTTTTCACCAATGATCCAGCAACCCAGGCGGCCATCACCCAGGCCGTGCTGTTCTTCTCCGGATTTTACTTCGCCGAATCCATCGGCTATACCTTCGAGATGATCTTCACCGCCAACGGGTACGGCCGTTGGGTGCTCTTCAGCGAAGCCACGACCAACCTGGTGTTCATCCTCGGTGCAACCCTGCTGGCCCGGCATTTCTTCCCCGGACAGATACACCTGGCCTGGCTCAGTTTCGGGCTCTACCAGCTCAGCCACGCCCTGCTCATGGTAGCGGGCTATCTGCGCCGCCGCTGGCTGCATGTGGAGGTGGATTCGGCAGCGGCAGAGATCCCCTAGACCAGAATTCCTGGGTTCCATCCGTTGGTTTTATAGTGTGCAAAAGCTTATAACCTACCCTAGGTGTAGCGTAATTCTCGGACACACCTCACAGATATAGTGGTGAATGGGGGATTTCTTACAACCTTTTGCGCACTATTCAAAAAAAACCGGCCCCGTGAGGGGCGCTGTATAGCTGCCCCCCCAGGACCGGGTCTTGTTTGAGTTATACCCAGGCTTCCTACCAGAATACCTGCCGTATGCCGCTGGCATTCGAGTCGTAGGTACTGCTGGTCTTCCCCGGGGTTACGGTGAAGGTGCTCCAGCCCGAGGGCCAATCGGTCAGGGTGAATGAAATCTTATAGATATTCTCGTAGGTTGTACTCGGGTTTCCGATTTCAGCCATGGTCGCGGTACTCAGGTCGGACCTGCGATACTCCAAGGCTTCGTTGGAGTTATCCGAAGTGATTTTAAACCATTAGGCCAGGCTCGGAGCCGTAAAGGCAAGGGTCAGGGTATCACCTGATCGGGAGTGTCCCAGGGCTCGAATCCTATCGAAGAGCTCCATGGTTTTGGTTTCGGTAACAGAGTTCAGTACGGTTCCGGCGGCATCCAGAGCCTCCACCTTGATGGAAGTTGTCCGGCCATCCTTGTTATAGGTTACCCCGTTGTCATCCACATAGGTGAGACCGAGATTATAGGTCAGGGTAAAGGAACCATCATCATTTTTCGCCAGGTAGGTATAGGTTTCGTCAATGGGTCCGTCACCGAAGGTTCCCCCGGCATTGAACTTGACGAACTCGCTCTGACCTTCATATTTCAGAGAGACCTGGAACTTCGATACCGCTGTTGCATCCCCCTTCAGATCCCAGGTTACCTCGACACCGTTCCATGCGGTTGATGTGGGAAGTCCATCGGGTAAACTGATGGAAACAGAATCGATTCCGGGTGACGGCTCGGGGAACACCGCTGATGCAAACTCAAAGGAAGGAACATCGGCGTAGTAGCTCTCCCCGGTCAGCTTATACTCTACATGGAAGTAGTAGGTTGTACCCGGAGTGCCCTCGCTGTACACCATGGTAGTACCGCTGGTAGATCCAATACTCTCTCTACCGCTCTCGCTTGCCGATTCGGAGACAAACACCGTGTATTCATCGGCATCTTCCATGGCATCCCAGGAGACGGTAATAAAATCAACACTGTTCGCTACCGCCTTAACACCGGTAATAGGATCGGGATCCGAACCGAAGAGTCCGCATCCCACCATCGCCAGTACAAGGAGTACTGTCACAGCCCCTTGTCCCAAAGTTTTAAGAATTCTCATTGTAACCTCCAAGAAACGTTCTGGTTTCATGGTGATTCACTGAACCTTAAAACTTCCTTAACTTTCCGGTATTTTTATTTTCTCTAAAGGTATCTGTAGTGCGCAAAAGCAATTGGGGAACCCCGGGACCTTCCTAGGCAGTACCTGTAAACGTCATGGACCATCCATAGATCCGTCTCATCCTAGGTCACTGAATAATACTCGAAGATCACCCCGGAACCGTAGACGGTACAGTTTTCAAGGTTCGCAGGCTGTTCTTTGCCCAGGGTGTGGAACAGCGGGATCCCATCTCCAAATAAGACGGGGTTCCTCTTCAGTATCAGGCGGTCTATGAGGCCGTGTTCTAAGAGATAGGCTGCCAGCGTACCGCCTCCGCAGAGGTAGATGTCTAACCCCTCTTGATCCTTCAGGTTGGCTAGGAAGGTACTTACATCCTGGGACACCACCTCGATTTGAGGGTGATCGAAGGCTCCTATGGTGCTTGATATGACATATTGTTTCATATGCCCGTACATGGGCACCGGCTGGCCCTTCCTCAGGCCGAATTGATACGCGAATTCATAGGTGGACCGGCCCATCAGCACGGTATCATAGTTTCTCAGGGAATCAATGTAGGGCTGAATATGATCTCCCTCTCCTAAAAAACCGTCAACCGAACCATCCGGCTTTGCTATGAAATTATCCACCGACACCGCAATATAGTAATCAAGTTTCCTCATGGCATACTCCTTTGTTTTAGGAGTACTATGACCGGGAATCCTGGGGATGTATTGTAAAAAATTTAACCTGGCTGATTTACGGAGCCCCGAATAACACCGGATGGTACAATATCCCCGGTGTTCCGGTCTAGGGAATCTTTACAACCTTTTGCGCACTATCTAATCATTCCGTAATATCCGAATACCCTCTGGAACCTACAGCTCAGGCAGATTAAAACCATGCCTTGGATCCTGGGCTGAGTAGGCGGAGGGCAAAATCCCGGAAAACTGGGTAAACTCCTTGATAAAGTGGGCCTGATCAAAGTAATCCACCCCATCCATACCCACAAAGCGGGTACTGCCGGCAGCCCCCAGACCCTCAATGGTTTTGGTAAATCTAAATAGCCGGGCATAAAGCTTTGGGGCCACTCCGACCACTGTTTTAAACCGGGAAATAAAAGCCGGATGGCTGATAGGTAGATGTTCAACAATACTACCGATGGATTGACCCTTATGAATTTCCTTGAGTGCATGAAAGATCATCTCATTGGTGTACTCAATCTTCCGTATTGCTCCGAGGAGAAACAGTTCGACAATCCGCATCTTATCAAATGCCGTTCTCCCACAACTGATCTTCTCTTGCAGAACATCGAAACCATGGACTGAAACATCGGACATCGGGGTATGCCTGTCAGTAAAATGATCAGCCGGTATCCGAAAAAGGGTATATAGGGCCCCAGGCCAGAATACTACTGTCAAGAGTTTTGAGCTGCGGGCTGTATTGATGGAGAAGGGACGGCTGTTCAGGCCGCTTACCATGCCGGGAGACATGTTCGTGAACCTTTTCTGACCTTGATACCGAACCTCATAGGGATTTTCAGAATAGTCTATATTAATCTCGGAGTACGTATTCGAAAGAATCCGCTCGGAAGCGTGCGGGGGGTTATAGCCATCATAGGTCCAGATGCTCTGAACGAATTGAGAAACAGGATATGCCGGTCGATAGATGAATAACGGCCCTTCCTGTTCATCTGGAGCCATTAATCAGCTCCCGGGCCGGTCAGGTGTTTTTCCAGCCAGAGAAGCACATCCGCATACACCTCTTGATTGTTGGTCTCGTTGAGCACCTCGTGGCGGGCCTGATCGTAGAGGGTCACCTCAACATCATGGACTCCCCGGGCACGCAGCCGGGAAGCCACTTGGAGAACCCCCTTCCCCCGGGCGCCCACGGGATCCATCCTTCCGGCGATGAAGTACAGGGGCAGATTCTTGGGCACAGAATCGAAAAACTGCCGGGAGTTCACCAGGCTGAGCCCTCCCAGGAGGTCAGAGAAAAACTGGGATGTGCAGACAAAGCCGCAACGGGGATCATTGATGTAGCGGTCCACCTGTCCGGAATCCCGGGTAAGCCAATCAAACTTGGTCCGTGCCGGCTCAAAGGGCTTGTTGTAGCTTCCGAAGCTCAGACGATCCATGAGGGTACTGATATGCCGGGGTCCCTTGCGGCGGATTTCTGCAGAGGCAATCCTTCGGCCCACCCAGCCGCCAACCCCCGGATTGCCTGCGGTTCCGGAGAGAATACAGCCCGCCAGATGGTGAGCGTAGTCCATGATGTAGGTCCTGGCTATGAATGAACCCATGGAATGGCCGAATAGAATCAAGGGAACCCCGGGGTAGCGGCTTTGAGCATCCCTGGTTACCCTCAGCATATCATCCACCACCAAAGACCATCCCTGGCGTGGGGCGAAGAATCCCAAATCCTTCTCCGTCTGGGCGGTTCGGCCGTGACCGCGGTGGTCATGGGCAAAGACAGCATAGCCGTGATCCACCAGGAACCGGGCAAAATCCTCGTAACGGGCGGAGTGTTCCGCCATACCGTGGCTTATCTGCACCAAAGCCTTTGGCTGCTCCAGGGGAGCCCACATGGTTCCATGGATGGTAGCCCCGTCCTTGGCGGTAATTGTGTAGTGCTGGTGGTTCATAGACTCCTCCCCGAGCCAGTATATGCCCGGTCGGACCGGCTGTCCAATGGATTCAAACCCCAAGACACTCCTCCTCCAGCCCCTCCATCCGTCACCGCCGTCGACTCTTCGGGATGCTTCAGGCCATCCCAGCTGCCCGCTCCCCGGCCCGCCATCCCGTGGACCAGCAGATCTGCAGGCTGAATCCCCCGCTGGGCCGGTCGAAATCCAGAATATCCCCGGCAAGCAACAATCCCGGCACCACGCTGCTCTCCATGGTTTTAAAATCCACCTGCTCCAGATCGACCCCGCCCCGGGACACAATAGCCTTATCGGCGCCCAAATGTCCTCGGTAGGTCAATCGAAGACCATGACACCCCTGGGCCAGACGGCGACGCTCCTCCCGGGAAAGCTCGCTACACCGCCGATCCTTGGGCAGCCCGGCCTGCAGACAAACCCTGTTCGCCACCTTGGGCGGCAGCAGCTCTGCCATGACCGTGGCCACCAGCCGCTTTCCACCCTGCTCACACCCCTGCCGAAGGGTGGCGTCGGTCCGGCTCCAATCCTCACCGGGCAGGAGATCCAGTTCTAGATACAGGGTTTTTCCATTCTGGGGTGATTCGACTGCTTCCCGGCCTCCTGCTTTGAGAGATTTTGGGAGCGGCGCGGCCTCGCGGACCTGAGCCGCTAATTCCTTTATCTCGGCACTGGCGTTGAGAATAAGCGGCCCGGAAAGCCCGAAATGCGTAAACAGCAGCTTGCCTCTGGCGGTATGCAGCCCCCTGCCGTCGGGCCCCCGCACCGTAAGCCCCGCATCCGGAAAGGATATGCCCATGAGATCTGCGGTCCAGGACTCCCGGGTGGTTACCGGCACGAGAATAGGTTCGGGATGATGGATACGGTGCCCCAGATGCTCCAGCCATGGGATGGCATCCCCGGTGGATCCGGTTTCAGGGCGGGCGAATCCCCCGGTAGCAAGAACAACCCAGGGGGCGTAAAACTGCCGCTCCCCGGAGCACTGTACCACCAGACCGGAACCCTTGGCGGGAGGCTGTAATCCCTGAACAGGGGTGGAGGTCATAACCTGCACGCCGCTGCGTTTCATGTATTCTACCAGGGCATTCAGCACCGAATCCGCACGGTCGTCTGCCGGAAAGGCCCGCCCCTCAGCTTCCACCTTGGTCGGCACGTTCGAATCCCTTAAAAAGCCGAGCATATCCTGGGGACCGAAGCCTGCAAAAACCGAGTACAGCCGCCGTCCCTGCCGGCCGTAACTCCCCACCAGAGAATGCAGATCGGGTTGAAGGTTGGTGACATTACACCGTCCGCCCCCGGTGAGCAGCAGCTTGCGTCCGAGACTGCGGTTTTTCTCCAGCAAGAGCACCCGGCCTCCCAGCTCCCCGGCCCGGGCAGCTGCCATCATGCCCGCAGGCCCCCCGCCGATAACAATGCAATCAAAATCAGTATTCACCGGGCAACTGTACTACGCCTGTCCGGGAGATTCCAAGAGACCCACGGTCGGAAATCAGGTAAAGACCAGCCCCATGGATTGATACAAAAAAAACAAGAATTTTAAGGTTACCTTAAGATTGGCCGGCCTATCCTGAAAAAAACGCTATAAGGAGATTCTATGAAACGATTCAAATTAACTGTTATTATTGGATTGGTTATATTGTCCCTGGTCAGCCTGGTTGGCTGCGACGGACTCTTCGGCCCCGAGCCGGTAATCAATAAATTCGAGGCAGACGGATACACCTACGGAGTAACGGTTAAAGTGGGCTTAGGAAAGAGCCAGGCCTTTAACGTCCGGGGCAGTATTTCCGGCGACGGCGCGGGAACCCTGGAAATTCTCGCCGATGAAACCGTGTTAGCAACCCGGGAAGTTGAAGGCGAGTTCGATATTTCCCAGTGGTCTGTGAAGTTCGATGAAGCAGGAAGCTTCAAGGTAAAAGCCCGATTAACTACCACCGAGGGAAAGGAATCCGACAGCGGAGAGGTAACTGTTCAGGTGACTGAGGTTTCCGTTGACGCTGTTTATGCAGATCCCTACGTTGTGGCGGAAATCGGGGACACCGTCAGGCTGAATGTTATCGTAAATCCCATTACCGCCTCAAACCGTGACGTCACCTATACCAGCGACAAGACCAGTGTGGTAGCCATCGAAGGCGGAAAACCCGTTGCAAAGGCAGCAGGCATCGCGAATATTACTGTTACCACGGCTGACGGAGGAAAGACCGCCACCGCCAAGGTGTATGTCTGCCCCTCGGATGAGTATCCAGTCTCCGTTTACTCCTCCGACTCAACCACCAATGACATAACCCTGGGGTGGAACGACCGGACCACCTACGTTTTTGCCATGACCGAAACAGGCAGCGTGAATATAGCCTACGACGGCGATACCCACGGTCTGGATTACGAGATTGCACCCTATACCAGTCCTTACAGCTACGAGAAGGACAGTACGATTCCTAAGTATTCCACTACCGAAGCAACAAACTTGGATGCCGGGATCTACTACCTGACCATCCGGAGAACCACCACCCCGACGGGAGATCTTCCCTTCGAGATTTACCTGTACGACTAAGATCAGGTACCGATGATGGCTTTCCCAGCGTCCGGCATAATGCCGGACGCTTTTTATTTGCCGAAAACCCGACGGTTATTTACGAGTCTCCGGTAATTCTTGGGAAGGAGCGCAACCCCCTGCGGTACGGGATTCTTCCCGGCCCGCAACCCTGTTTCGCATCCTGCCTATGGCTTTCCTGACCGATCTACTACTACACTTACAGAAGGAGGTTCCGTGCATTCCGAACAGACCCTATTAGATATTATCCACCTTCAAAGCGCCATAGTCCGCCGGGGCTTCGATCTGACCGAGGTTATGGATACAGCGGTACAGGGCGTCCTGGGCCTGGTGAACGCCGAGGGGGCTGTCATTGAACTGGCTGATGATACCAGCATGATTTACCGGGCCGTCGCAGGCACCGCTAACCGCTCCCTGGGGCTACGAATTCCCCGGATAGGCAGTCTTTCGGGGCGCACTATGGACGAAGGGGTGCCGGCGATCTGTCAGGATTCGGAGGTCGATCCCCGGGTAGACCGGGAGGCGTGCCGCCTGGTGGGATTACGGTCCATGATCCTCATTCCCCTGCTGCACGGCAGTAAGCCCGTGGGGGTACTCAAAGCCTATTCGGCTAGGCCCCACCGTTTTTCAGATTCGGATGTGGAGGTACTCACCCTCATCTCCGAGATGGTCGGTTCAATCATCCATTTTGCCACCTCCCAGGATCACCAGGATCTACTGTACAAGGCGACCCACGATTATCTGACCGGGGTGTTTAACCGCTCAGAGTTCATGGACCGGCTGCGCCGTGAAATCACCCTAAATCAGACAAAACCCAAGGGGAAACACCGCGATTTTGGGATCATTATTGCAGATATGGATGGCCTCAAGCAGGTGAACGATACCCACGGCCACTTGGCAGGAGATGCACTGATCCGGGAGTTTGCCCACCGCTGTCAGAGCGTGCTGAGTAAATCCGATACCCTCGCTCGGCTGGGGGGTGATGAGTTCGCCTTCCTCCTAAGCCCCCTGGGTTCGCCCCGTGATATGATGGCGGTACTTGGGGACCTTCGGAGGGTTCTTGAGCCGCCGGTTATCTGGCAAGACCTCGAACTGGGACTGTCCACCAGTTTTGGCGCCAGTAGGTTTCCCCGGGACGGTGAGCAGATATCCGAACTTCTTGAGGCCGCAGATTTCCGGATGTACCGGCGTAAGCGCGGCAAGGGCGGAGAGCCCCGATAAGCCATCGATTGTGCGCGAAAGGTTGTACCGTTGCACCCCGGCGACACCATCCATAGGCGGACTTATAGGTTGTCCTGCCATATAGTGTCGTTTACAACCGTTTACGCACTACTTACGCCATCAGATCCGGCTGGCGTAGTCTTGGTTTAGGGATTCGGCTTCCCATGAAATGATGACCTCCAGCTCCCAATGGTAGGTGGGCGTTTCCTGGGCACAGGCGAACCCCAGGCTGCTGTAAAATGCCTGATCACCCCCGAGCATTCCCCGGCACCGGGGATCAAGAGCCAGTACCCGCCGGGACGCCTCCCGGATGAGGGCCGAGCCAAGTCCTCGGCGGCGGTTCCACCAGGTAACCCCCATGGGTTCCAGCTCGCAATAGGGAAGCCGGGAATCGTACCAAATTGTTGCCATGGCAACCGGACGGCGGTACTCATCAAGGATGCAGATATCTAGATCGGGTCGGTAATGGGCCATCCGCCGCAGGTCCTCAAAGGCCTGTCCTCCGAACTTACAGGCATGTGAATCACCCTGATACCCGAAGGAATGACGGTGAACCAGAGCAAGATCAGCCGCCGTGGTGTTCCTGCCGTCGGCAAAGCTGTAGCCGGGAGGTAGCTGGGGCGGTTTTTGAAGATCCGATGGCGGAATAACATCGAAGGGCAGAACCAAAGAGCGGCAGCCCCAATCGTTTTTTGAAAACCCGGTCGAATTCGCCATGTCCGCCAGGGTCCAGTTCCAGGGGGGGATATGCAAATCCACATACCTCGTGCGGCCATCGGACTTTACCCCGGCTCCGTAGGTCTTGGCGAACCGTATCATCTCCTGGACCAACTCAGCATCCTCTGCCCTCTGGGGAGAATCGAAGAAAAAGAAGGTCTCTCCGCTGTGAACCCCCTCGTTACAAATTGCGGCCACAATAGCCCCATTGTGGCGGTAGAGGCCGATACTCTGTTCCCAGGCGTGGCGGTGGCCGGTAAAGCCCGGATGCAGCCCGGCGGAGAACTCCAGGCGGCTGAGGCCGAAGCTCGGTGCCGGATCCCAACGGTAGGAAGCCAGGACTAATTCCTTGAGCTCGGGATAATCTGCGGGGTTGTAAAAGCTGAACTGGTATTTCAATGGATCCTCCTTCGATCCTTGGCCGCGCCTGGTTTGGAGCAGCGGGGTAACGCTCCAGCATCACCTTCCGATATCAGACGCCGGGGTAGCGTCAGAGGGTGGAACCGGTGCAACTTTTTGTGCACTCGGGTACTCGTTGCTGCACAAAAATGCTCTGAAGCAAACCGGTTTAGCAGGACCGGCGCGGAGCCCGTTCATTTTTACCCCGGGAGTAGAGGTTCTACCCGGGAATAGAACCCCCGGCGCCAGAATCCGTCTGATCGCGTACACCCTAAAAGCCTGCCCTCAATTCTACCCCGGGAATTGTTCTTTCGTCTATTAATTATCCATTTCCCAGTGCGCACTGGGTAGCAGGTTAATCGCCCCGCTGGGCCCGCCACATCCGGTACCACTCCAGGGTACTAGCTACCCCTTCCTGCAGACTCACGGGAACAAACCCGAACTCCCTTTCGAAATCCTCCCCGGACACCAGGTACGCCTCCTGCTTCTGGTACATCATCTCCAGGAGCTCCCGGACCTGGGGATTTACAAGCCCCAACAACCTCAGCATCCCTGTGGGAAGCCTACCAATGGTAGACCGGCTCCCGGCCTGCTTCCGAAACTCCAGGGCTACATCCCTGGTGGTGGTCTTCTCCCGATGAGCCACAATCCAGGCCTTCCCGTGGGCCCTGGGCGACCGGACTGCTAAAACCAGGGCCCGCCCGAAATCTCCGGCATAGGTGTAGCTATGCAGGGCATCGGGGTCGCCCATGAGGGAAACCCGCTTAGACTGAATCAGGGGATTCAGAAAATAATCGGTGCCAAACACGCTCTGGCCGGTAGCCCCGGGACCGTAGTAATCCGATCCCCTGATACTCGTCCACACCAGCCCGTCTTCGGCCTGGGCCCGGAGCAGCTGCTCATGCAGCTCCTGACGTATCCGGCCCTTTCGGGTCGGGGGATCCACCGGGGTCTGGAGGGTGATGGGCGAAACACCCCGGGCATACATGTATAGGTTCTCCGTCAGCCCAAGGACAGCCTTCTGCTCCAGGGCTGCGGCAATTACATTGGTCTGCATGGGGGGGAGCAGTTCCGCCCATTGGTGATACAACGGGTTTGCACAGTGGTAGATATGGCTCGCCCCCTGAGCGGCAGCCCGAACCTGCCCGGGATCCAGGGCATCCCCCTGGACAACCTCCACATCTGCAGCCGTCCAAGGAGCCATAACCAGAGCCCGAGGGGCGTCCAAAGTCCCGGTCCGGTTCACCACCCGCACCCTCTTGCCGTCTTCCAACAACGCCCGGGCTGTAAACAGTCCCAAGGGTCCCGTACCGAATATTGTATGAAGTTCCATTTCATTTACTCCTTTGTTTAGGGTGATTCCAACGTCTCTTCCTCCGGCAGCCCCTGCCGTCACCCTCCCCGGCACATCGCTCCCGTCCACTCATTAATGTTGGCACTGCCAACTTTACTGAAGTATACCCCTCAATGTAGGCAGCGTCAACATCTTCTGATACAATCAGACCATGAATCAGCCCTACCACCATGGCAATCTCGGCGAAGCCCTCATCAACCGGGGTCTGGAGCAACTTGAAGAACACGGCTTGGACTCCTTGAGCCTCCGCGGCTTGGCGGATCAGATTGGGGTCTCAAAAACCGCCCCCTACCGCCACTTTAAGACCAAGCACGATCTGCTTACCGCCCTGGCTGCCGAGGGCTACCAGCGCTTCGCCGATATGCTGGAAGAACAGGAACGCCGGCTTTCCGGAGAGAACGCCAACAGCTTGCTGGAGGGGCTCTACACCGCCTACGGCCACTTTGCCCAGGGGCAACCGGAACTCTACCGGTTGATGTTTTCCCGCTTGGGAAACAGCCTGCATTCCGAACGATGCAAACTCAACGCCCAGCGGGCCTTTTCCGTGGTTCTCCGGATGGCCGCCCAGCTCGAACCCCAGAGGGCGGATCCCCGGAGCCTGGCCGTCAGCCTCTTCGCCAATCTCCACGGATGGGTCATGATCCTCATGGACGACCTCATACCCCCCGAGGCTGGAGCAACCTGGGATAGCTGGACCCGCTTTGCCCGGCTTCCCCAGGTTTTTACCCCGGAAGACGGCTGACCCGAACCGCACGCCCTCGGCCCTCGGGCCCGTTTGACCTTGAAACGGGTACCCTCAGCCGGGCTTGGACCACATCATCCCTTGACAGCATCATCCCGATATACTATTTTGTTGCGTACGCAATAATTTAGACTACCGGCCTCCCGGGTAATAACATCCCCAGGGAAGGCCGCAAACAACGAGGGTACTATGAACGGACGAGTGTTAGTAACCGGTGCCACGGGTACCGTCGGCAGGGAGGTTGTAGCCCACCTTCAAAAGCGTGGTGAGACGGTTATTGCCGCCCACGGCAGGAGCGGTCCTTCCCCGGATCAGGAGAATCTCATCTACCGGCGATTCGATTTTACCGATGCCAGCACCTGGGAGGCCTGCCTCGAGGGGGTTGACCGGGTATTCCTCATGCGACCGCCCCACATCTCGAATATTACGCGTGATATGTATCCCTTCATCCGGTGTATCCAGTCCCGGGCTATTTCCCAAGTGATTTTCCTGTCCGTCCAGGGTGCTGAGAATAATCCCTTCGTTCCCCACCATACCGTGGAACAATACATCCAGAAATTGGGGATTCCCTACACCTTTGTGAGACCCAGTTTTTTTATGCAGAATCTGACTACCACCCACCTGCCGGAGATCCGGGATGAGAGACGGATTTTCGTCCCCGCAGGTACGGGTAAAACGAGTTTTATTGATGCCCGGGACATCGGAGAACTCGTTGCCCGGCTGTTCAGCCATCCCCGGCATATCGGTCAGGGGTACAACGTCACGGGAGATACCAGCTATTCCTACGGGGAGATTGCGGACCATCTCACTGCGGGCCTGGGCGTGCCTGTTACCTTTACCCATCCGAATCCCCTGGAGTTCCTATTCTACCATCTCAAAAAACGGCGGAAGCTTGCTATGATATTCGTTATGTATGCCCTATACTCGGTAGTCAGGAGCGGCAGGGGTAATATTACGACCGCCACCACCCGAGAGCTTCTTGATCGCGCGCCGCGCAGCCTGGAGGATTTTATCCAGGACCACAAGCACATCCTGGGAGGTATTACGTGAAGGACATTGCTGAAGGCCGGTTCGGACTGTACATTTCCGTCATCAACCGGGCGGCCCAGAGCTTCTTCTACCACCGCCTCAAAGGCCTCGGCATCGGACCGGGACAACAGGCCTACCTCCTATCTCTGATGCCTGGAGAAACCATTGTACAGGAGGAGTTGGCGAAACGGCTCCGGGTGGACAGGGGAAATGTCACCCGCGCGGTTCAGGCCTTGGAATCCGCCGGCTTCATCTCCCGATCCCGCTCACACACCGACCGACGGGCCTGGAACATCACCCTTACAGAGCAGGGAATACGAACCCGAGGGGTTGTGGAGACTATCGCCAGGCAATGGATAGAAAAACTCCGGAACCCGCTGTCTGACCAGGAATGGAACACCCTAGAACAAACACTACAAACTATCGCTGAGTCCTTAGACGGGACACAGGAGGAATACCATGATTAGCATTTTCGGAGCCACGGGCAATACCGGCTCAGAGGTCGCCAGGCATCTGAGCCGGGCAGGCCATTCAATACGAATCGTAAGCCGCGACGCCGGGAAGGCCCAGGCCTTGCAACAAAGCCTAACCTCCCCGGTGGAACACCCCCCCGGGGAGGGCTCACCGAAGAGGGAAACCCCGGCTGCAGCTACCCCAAGGGATGGTGCCCCGGGTTCGGTGGAAGTATGTATTTGGAACCCAGAAAAACCCGAGGACTTCCTGGCAGCCCTGGACGGCGCCAGATCTGCCTACTTCATGTGCCCTGTGGGTCTGAAAGACGGCAGCCTGTTTGCATTCCGGGATTCCTACTCCAAGAACTTCGCCTGGGCCGCCAGGAAGCAGAACCTGGATCAGGTGGTTCAGCTGAGTAGTTTCGGAGCCCACCTGCCCAGGAATTCCGGAGTCCTGGAGGGCCTATTTCAGGCAGAACAGAATCTCGCCGGCTGCGCACAGCGGGTCCGTATTCTCCGGCCCGGTTACTTCTGGCAGAACTTCAGATCCAATGTCCAGGGTGTGATGGAACGGAACTTTTTAGGGGGCTACCCCTTGGAGGCCCAAACCAGGCTGTACTTTGCCGACACCCGGGATATCGGGGCTCATGCCGCCGCATTGCTCCAAGAAAACTCCCCGGCGGATCCCCCGGGCACCCCGGGCACTCAGAAATCACCGGAAGCTCAGAGTACCCCGGCTTCCCCTGCTTCCCCGGCTTACCCGGCTTACCCGGCTTACCCGGCTTCCCCGGGCACTCCGGGCACTCCGGAAATTTACTCAGTCTACCATCCCCAGGTCTACAGCTTCGAGGAAATCGGCCAGGCCCTGGCAGCCGCCCTGAATAAACCCCACCTCACCTGGACCAACCTGGGGTACCAAGCCGCCCGGGACTTCATGGCCACCCAATCTACCCCTCAAGATTTGATCGATAATTTTATTGCCTTTTTCAGGGCAATTAACGAGGGACGGGCCTCAGAAACCCTGGAAGACTACCCGGTTTTAGAATGTTCCCGGGGATTACAAGACTTTGTGTCTTGGTTCACTCAGCTATGCTACACTACCCCTGAAGCCTAAGCAAAGGAGCACCAGCCATGGCAGAATCAGTTACCAAGAGGTTCGGCATCCTCACCGCCGGAGGGGATTGCCCGGGATTGAACCCCGCGATCCGGGGTATCTGCAAAGCCGCCCACCTGGAATACGGTATGGAAATTATCGGGATTGAAGAGGGGTACCGTGGTTTGGTGGAAGGCCGTGGCAGACTGCTCCAGCCCAGGGACTTCTCGGGTATCATTCATAAGGGGGGTACAATCCTGGGAACCAGCAGAGAGCGTCCCTTCAAAGACCCCGTGAAGGTCGATATGATGATCGACAACTACCGGAAATGGAATCTGGACTGCCTGGTCGTATTGGGGGGAAACGGCAGCCAGAAACGTGCCCATTGGCTCGCCGAACAGGGACTGAATGTTATCGGCCTTCCCAAAACCATCGACAATGATGTAGTGGGAACCGATATGACCTTCGGGTTTCACAGCGCCCTGGATGTGGCAACCGATGCTGTAGACCGGCTGCACACCACCGCCCAGAGCCACCGTCGGGTCCTCATTGCGGAGATCATGGGTAACGAGGCAGGCTGGCTCACCCTCTACTCCGGTATTGCCGGCGGCGCAGATGTCATCCTCATACCGGAACTATTCTACGACATCGATATCATCCGGAACCACATAAACCGCAGACTCTCAAAACCCGGCGGATTCTCGGTGATCGCCATCGCCGAGGGCGCACGAAGCCGGGATCAGAAGGATCTTTCTAAAAAAGATGTAAAAAAACTCAGAGCCCAGGGCCTGAGCTCCGGTGTTCAGCTGGCTGCGGCCCTCAACGAGCGAGAGGGGGTGGAGGCCCGAGTCAGTATTCTCGGGTACCTCCAGAGGGGAGGATCCCCGGTTCCCTACGACCGGGTACTGGCAACCCAGTTCGGCACCAAGGGAGCCGAACTCCTGGCCCGGGGTGATTACGGTAAGATGGTGGCCCTCCAGGGCCAGGACATTACCGCCATTCCCCTGGCCGAAACAGCCGGAAAGACAAAGTACGTCCCCGTAGAGGAGTTAGCCATCCGCTCCGCCAAGGCAGCGGGGACCTGCTTCGGGATGGAGTAGGCAGCAAGAATGGGGAGATACTGCCGAGGGTTCCGCCGATACCCGAGCCTTTGGCCCTGTAATGCCAGTGCCAGCAGTTTTCGCAGTTCTTTCCTTAGTGCGCAAGCGTTTGTAAACCGCACCGGACGCCCGACCACCCCGGCAACCGTCAAGACCCGCCGGCCGTCTCCGGGTCGACCGCTACTCCAGAACCCCCCGATGCACCACCGACCCCGATGCCTGACACGCGGGCATAATCGTCAGTTCCGAAATCTGGACGTGTTCCGGCCGGGTTGCCACGTAGAGGACCGCGTCGGCCACATCTCCGGGCGAAAGGGGCACGAGCTGCTCATACACCTTTTTGGCCCGGGCCTCATCCCCATGGAACCGGACCTTGGAGAAATCGGTCTCCACCAGCCCAGGCTGAATGGTACACACCCGCAAACGGGTATTCACCGTATCGATGCGAAGCCCATCCTGGACCATCCGCACCCCGGCCTTTGTGGCGCAGTACACCCCGCCCTTGGCGTAGGCAGCCATACCCGCCGTACTCCCCAGGGCGATGACGAGGGGCGCAGGTGAATCGGCCAGCATGAAGGGCACCAGATACCGGGTGGCCCATAAGAGCCCCTTGAGATTGGTATCAATCATCTGATCCCAGTCATCCACATCGCCCTCATGAACCGCATCCAGACCCCTGGCAAGTCCTGCATTGTTCACCAGAATATCCAGGGACAGACCCTCGGCAGATAGGATTTCGCCGACCTCCCGGGATGCCTCCTTAACCTGGTCGTGGCGCTGCATATCCACCTGTTTGGTCCAGACCCGGCAGCCCAAGCGAACCTGTAAATCCTCGGCCAGAACCGTTAGCTCGCCGCCGCTTCGGGACCACAGGATTAGATTGGCGCCACCCTCGGCCATCACCTGCACCACTGCCCGGCCGATCCCTCGACTTGCTCCGGTTACCAAAACATTCTTTCCTTCCAACATCATAGGCTCTCTCCTTTCCTGCCCTCCGTCCCCATCACCCGGGGTATGTTGCCAGTAATGCCCGGAGCTCCGATGCATCAATGCCCCAGGTGCGGCCCAACCGGTTGTATAGATACTCGCTTAGAGCCAGAAACCGGTAAAAGGCTCCTTCTTTAGGGGGATTCAAACGCCCGACCTCTTCGGGGTACCGCCCCCGGTTGACCACTAATTCCCAGAATTTCGCAGCAACCTTCATTTTATCCATTGTATCCCGGTTCATGGCCCCTGTCTGCATAATCTCATAGGGCGGATCGGGGTTAAAGACCATTCCCCAGGGGCCGTCATGACGGTGCAGGGTCGTACCCGGCAGGGCCTTTAGTACCCCCAGTTGGATCTCTCCGGGCTGGAGCTGCCAGAGGCGGTCGAATCCCCTGGCGAAACTTTCCAGATCCTCCCCGGGTAACCCGATAATCAAATCTGCATGGATCACCGCACCGGTTTGCTCGGATAGGAAGGCCAGATTATCCAGGGTCCGGGGCTGATCCTGTTTCCGGTTAATCCGGGCAGCTACCGCATTATTCAGGGTCTGAATACCGACCTCCAGACGAAGGGTACCGGGGGGAAAGGCTGCGATGGGCTCCCGGAGTTCCTGGGGCAGCCGATCAGGGACCACCTCAAACTGCACGTAGGCCCCCTCCCGGGGATTACCGAGGAAGAGCTCCCTGAAAAACGTCAGGGTCCGGCGTGCCCGGTCCAGATCCAGATTAAAGGTGCGGTCGATCACCTTAAAATACCGGCCGCCCCGCTCATATAAGCGGGTAACCTGATCTAACACCGGTTTCAAGGGAAACTCTCGGACCCTGCCCTGGACACTCGAGAGGCAAAACTCGCAGGAAAACGGGCAGCCCCGGCTGGTTTCGATATACATGAGCCGGTTAGAAAGGTCCCGATCCTCCAAAAACCCGTAGGGAAGCTCCAGGTGAGCCGGATCGGGCTGCCGGGCCTGGATAACCCTCAGATGCCCGGTCCGTCGGGGAACGGATTCCGATCCCGACACCAGTCCCGGATCTGGCGAACCATGAGGTCCGGGTATCCCAAGGAGCTCCCGGCAGAGCCGGGGAAACACCTCCTCCCCCTCTCCCCGAACCAGCACATGGGCCCGGGTAAACAGGGGATGGTCATCGGGAAGGTAACTCGCCTCGGGGCCGCCCACCACAAGCCACGCCTGGGGCAGATCCTGTGCCAGGCGTTCCAGGAGCTCCCGGCTCTCCCGGTGATTCCAGATGCTTACCGACACCCCCACAATGCTGGGATTCAACCCTGCGATAAACCGAGCTAATTCGGGAATACCCAGCCGCCGGGTACCCTCGGCGATGCAGCTTCGGCCACGCAAATCACCCAGGTTCGCATAGAGGCTGCGAAGTCCCAGGGAGGCATGAATGTAGCCCGCATTGACGGCGGTTAGGACAATCTCCGGGTTCTGGGTATTTCCCGTGACGGGAACGGGACCGTGCCGCGACGGAGCAGCCATACCCTAGAGGTAGTAGGCTTTCAAGGGCGGAAATCCGTTAAACTCTATGGCACTGTAGGTGGTGGTGTAGGCCCCTGCGGAGAGCCAGTACAACCGGTCACCGGCTGCAAGATTAAGGGGGAGGCTGTATTTATAGTTTTCATAGAGTATATCAGCACTGTCGCAGGTAGGGCCGGCGAGGATCACCTCCTCGGTCTCCCCAGTCTTATCGGTGTAGATGGGAAACTTAATAGCCTCATCCATGGTCTCAATGAGTCCGCCGAACTTGCCGATATCGGTGTACACCCAGCGGTTAAGGGCGGTACGGCCCTTGCGGCTGATGAGAACCACTTCACTAACCAGAACCCCGGCATTGGAGATAAGGGAACGCCCGGGTTCGAGGATAATCTCCGGCAGATCATCACCAAAATCCTCCCGGAGAAACCGGGTAATCTCTGATGCATAGGTTGAGAGTTCATTCGTCTTGGTGATGTAGTTCGCAGGAAAGCCGCCTCCCATGTTGATCATTCTCAGATTGATGCCGTCCTCATCCCGGAGGCGCTCAAAGATGTAGGCTACCTTACCAATGGCAGCGTCCCAGGCGCCGATATCCCGCTGCTGGCTGCCCACATGAAAGCTGATTCCGTAGGGATCCAGGCCGAGGTCCCGGGCCAGAATGACCAGATCCATGGCCATATCGCTCTGGCAGCCGAATTTCCGGGAGAGGGGCCAGTCGGCGGTGGCTATTCCCTCGGTAAGAATCCGTACGTATACCTTGGAGCCCGGAGCCGCTTGAGCCAGGTTCCGCAGATCCGCCTCGCTATCGGTGGCGAACATACGGATTCCCTGCTCGTAGAAGTAGCGGATATCCTTGGCCTTTTTAATGGTATTCCCGAAGCTGATCCGATCGGGAGAGACCCCCAGGGCCAGAACCTTGTCCAACTCGTACCGGGATGCAATATCGAAGTTGCAGCCCCGGTCCCGGAGCAGGGTGAGAATCTCCGGGGCAGGATTCGCCTTTACCGCATAATACACCTTGGCATAGGGAAACCCTGCCATGAGGTCATCTAATTGGCGGAGTACTGTAGAAGTATCCACCACGAGGCAGGGGGTCTCCAGGGTATCCGCATAGGCCTTTATGCGGCTGAAGGTTTGTGAATCGTAGTAATCAGAAATGTCGAGGTCGGTACTATGCATCCAACCCTCCCAGTCATTAGTGTACCGAAGGGGAAACACCCAGCCTCGGGAAGGCAACAATATTTCCGGTGGCGCCCCTTGGTCAAGTAGAAAATCGGTAATACCGATGAGCCTATTACAAAATTCATCTGCAATTGGCATGGGTAAGAATGAGGAAAAAGTAACTCATTTCGTGGAAATGATTTACTTACATTGGTCCCGCACATGGTGCCGGCAAACTGAGCGTTCCCTGAACCTCGGGTTCCACCGGCCGGTGCTGGAACAACCCCTTACAGCGGCAGCGATGGTGCGACGGCCCGGGACAGGTATTCTCCAAGAAGAGCACCTTGCAGGGACGTTAGAATCACCCTACCACAGAACTGAGAAATTGCAACTGGGCACTGAAGTGATGGCTGCCGCCACCTTCATGGTCGTTGTAGGGATACTCGACCATCTGCTTCGACCCGGCCCATGTATTGAAGGCAGCGAACACCGTGGAGGGAGGACAGATGGTATCCATGAGACCGACGGAAAAGAGGGCCGGCACGGCTGCCTGGGCGGCGAAATGCAGTCCATCGAAATACGACAGGGTTTCAAAGGCCTGGTCAATCCGGTTGCGGTGGGTAACGCAGAACCGCCGGATCTCCCCGTAGGGATCGGTATCCACCAGCCCCACAGCACGCTGGAAATTACAGAGAAAGGGTACATCCGGCATAGCTCCCCGGGGCTGGTCAACATCTCGCGGCAGCCCGCAGAGGGCGGCGAGGCCCGCGGCAGCGATGGCGATTCCCCCGCCCTGGCTTCCTCCTCCTACCACAAGACGCCGGGAATCCGCCCCAGGAGCCCGGGCGGCGGCTTCCAGAGCCAGCAGCGCATCGGTGAATACCCGGCGGTAGTAGTAGTCAGCCGGGTTCAGAATGCCCCGGGTCATAAATCCGGGAATTTGAGGACTCCCGCTCCCGCCGTCAAGATCGGGGGTGTCGCCCTGGCTCCACACCGACCCTTGTCCACGGGTATCCATCACAAAGACCCCGTAGCCGGCTGCGGGATAGCGCAGATGGTCCACCGGCAGGGAGCGCCCGCCCCCGTAGCCCACGTAACTCACCACCACCGGCAGGTTCTCCCGGTTCTTCGGCCGGATGTACCAGGCCTTGATGCTCTGGCCGGCGAAGCCGGAGAAGGACACGTCGTATACATCCAGGAGGGGGAAGCCCCACTCCTGGGGTTCGAATTGGGGATCCCGGGCAAGGGACCGGGATTCGGCGATGGTATTCTTCCAGAAGCTGTCAAAATTGCCGGGTTTGGGAATGCTGGGTTTGTACACCCGAAGTTCGTCTAGGGGTAGGTCAAAATATGCCATAGCTGATTCATCCTTTCAGTTAGTAGTGCCCGAACAAGCTGCCGCGGGTTTGATTAAGTTCCGGGGTATCCCTCGGCTTGCCCTTCCAGGACCGGAAAAAGGAAGCCGAGGACGTGGATTCCCGGACACTAATCCAGGGCATCCGGGTCTAGGGCGCTTTGATGACGCCGAACCGGTCGAAGGGGAACACCCGGAACCCCGACCAACCCACCAGGTTTTCCGTGGGAACCGACCGCGGTCCAATAAGGGTGGTGTAGGTCATGGAGTAGGGATCGAATTCATCCACGGGTGCGTCGTGGTAGGTACCGTGCCGGGCGTCTATGGAGTTGAGGCGGTTATCACCCATGTAGAAGTATTGTCCCTGAGCCAGCACCTCCTGTTCCCCGGGGAAGGGGGGGAAGTTCCGCAGGTAGAAATAGGACAGGTATCGCAGGTACTCGTTGAGACTGGCGATGACCTCCCTACGCAGGCTGCTTACCTCGTTTTCTCCGGTCAGGGCAGCCAGGTTTGCCGAAAGCAGCCGGGCCAGATCGGTTTTGATCAGAAGATTCAACGCCCGGGAGGTACGGTAAAACCGGGAGTCCCCGGCGTAGGTACTGGGCTGTTCAAGGAACTGCAGGAAGGTATCCAGGGCCCCGCTGTCCGAAGCCATGGCCATGGCGATGTCTAAATCCTGGGAGAATACATTCAGATCGCTGAAGTACCCGGGTCCGGCCTGCACAATGGTACGGGCGACGGGAGCCACCTGTTCGGCGAAGCCATGGTGTATCCGCAGATTCTGGATCCGTTCCGCCAGGGTACGGATCCGGTCGGCTAACAGGTAGGTTTCCCGAAGCTGGGCTTGGTATTCCTCATCGACCCACAGTCCTTCGAGTCTCTGGTCCAGGCGGGTTAAGAGCCGGCGGGTCTGGGCATCCATGGGGAAATCCTGAATCCGCTCCTGGACATCCTCGGGTAACTCATAGAGATCCGGCAGGTCCTGGGCATTGAAGTTCTCCAGGGGCTGCCACTGCCCCCCTGGAACCTTGCGGTACACCACCTGGTTTGCCATTTCCAGGCTCTCCCCGGGTACCCCGATGAGGCGTTTTACCAGGGGGTCGGATTTAATCTGGCCTGAGTCATCGTATTTATCGATGAGCACCCCGGTAAAGGTCAGCATGTAGACCACATCGCTGAGGAGCTTTTTCGCCTCTGCGGCGGGGCTCTGGTCGTACCGGGGGTTCCGGACGACGACGATATCCCCCCGTTTCGGCTGACGCAGTCGGGGCAGACCGAAATTAGTGACCGGAAGTTTCGGCCCCTCGGTAATTTTAATGACGAAGGGCCGGTCATTGACCAAGAAGGTGGGCACCATGGATTCAGTAGGAACCATGTAAAGCTGGAAGATGAAAATATTGATAAAAATCACCATAACCCCGGCGTCCAGGAGAGCATCAAGCCAGGAAAAGGCTCGGGCTCCGAACCGGGCGATGGGGTGTTTCAGGGATTTTACATACTCGTCTTCGGCGATCATTCCCAGGGATTCGAGGGTCTTCGGCCGGCTGGTATGCCATTTGATGGCCAGGAGAAGAATCATTGCCAGATACAATTGGATGGAGATCAGGGTGAACCGGAATCCTCCCAGCTGTTCGCCCAGCCCCACGGCTATCGATCCATGGAGCAGGTAGTAGGCGATAATGGCCAGGGTTAGGAGGGTGTTTATCAGGATGGTAACTCCCCGGTACTTACCCAGGACTACCATCCAGGGAAAGAAGAGGCTTATTCCCAGGAGGGCAAAGGCGGGGAAGCCGCTGATCCCCAGGTAGGGGATGTTCAAAAAGAATAACAGCAGACTGTTTACGGTAAGGATTGCCAGCATGAGGGCAGCGCTGCTGCGCCGGCGGTCTTCGCGGATGTACTCGAGTAATGACGCCATGGGGGGTATGGTATAGCACTAGGGGGGTATTCACAATATCCGGGGATTGGATTTTGCATAAAAACGGCCCCGGGGTTGGATCCCGGGGCCGGGGGCCTGGTTAGGCCGAGGCCTTTGGGTGGGCGGGGCATGAAAATCACCCCAGAATCCCCTCAAAGGCTGTTAGCGAAAGGTCACATTGTCGTAGAGCACCTTGCCGCGGTAGTCGCTCTCCAATCCGATGGTAATCAGAATGAGGTTCCGCATTACGGCATCCGGAGCGAAGCTTGCCCCGGTATTGGCCGTCAGGTCGAAGGTCAGGCTGTACTTTCGCAGCCCCTGGCCGGCGGGGGTCCAGGTCTGATCATCCAGGATTTGGGGACTCAGCTGGAACCAGTAGCCGTGTTGGGGCGATTGAATGACCGGTTGAACCTGGAGGGTTCCCTGGGCGTCCTGATCTTCGATGTAGATGTCCAGACTCAGGCTGGAATACTCGGCTGCAGGGAGATTCACCCAGGAGGAACTGATCCGCGGGGCGGCGTTCCAGGGATCCTCGGGGCCAGGAATGGACCAGGCGTATGAGTATCCCAGGGCAGGTGTTTCAGCGGGGTAGATCCGGGGGATTACCTGGGCGGGACTATCCTCGGTTACCGTCCAGCCTTGGCGGGTCTGGTCGTCGAAGGTCCAGGGCAGGCCGGAGAATTCGCCCAGGGGCGCCGGAGGTTCCTGGGCCGGAGCAGACTCTCCACCGCCCTGAGTTTTTGCCAGGGCCACGCCGCCGTCTCCGGTGGAGGTGGTCTGAACAGCTACGGAATCAACGATCACCCGGCCTTCGTAGCCGCTGCCGGTGCCGACGAGGATGAGCTGGAGATGCTTCAGTTCCGTTCCTTCTTCAGCGGAATAGGGTACGTCAATCTGGTAGGCCAGGTAGCCGTTACCCAGGTCTTCTCCCTCTCCGTAATTGATCTTTACCGCAGGGAGCTGGGTCCACCATGACGGGGGATACTGCATGATTACGTTCAGCTCCAGTGGTGCCTGGACGGTCTTGCCCTTCTCCAGGAGCAGCCGGACACCAACGGAATCTCCCTGGTCGATGATCTTGTTTGTATCGCCGATGCGCAGCCGCGGCGCTGTTGACCAGGCATCCGACACGGCCTGGGTACTCCAGGCGTACTGGTACCCTGCGCCTTGGGCTTCCCCGGCGTTCAGAACTCCCAGCTCCGGTTTTACCGGACTGTCTTCGGCAATGTGCCAGCCCTCCAGCTCACCGGATTCGAAGTCCCAGGAATGGATCGCCTGGCGATAGACCGGGGGTTCTTCTCCCCGGATCCGGGACCGGACAAAGGCTCCGCTCACCGAGAGCTGATCCTCCGGCCAGTAGCGGTAGCCGTCGGGATGGACGGCCTCGGGTACCAAGGGAGTCTCCTCCTGGAGGATTACCGATTCGCCTTGTTCCTCGTCGTACACCTGAATCAGGGCTTTAAAGGCCGCACTGGTTTCGTTTTTATTTGCCAGGGACCAGTTAACCCAGCTGATTCCCCGCTGATCGAAGAAGTCCAGCCATTCCTGGGCCTTGGTTATGTAGGGTCCGCCGGTGCCGCTGGCCTGACTTGTACCCCACTCGGAGCTGAATACCGGAGCGCCCAGTTCCAGGGCCTTATCAACCTTATCTCGGAGCTCCTGGCCGTGGGTTCCAGAGTAAAAATGGATGGCATACATCAGATTTTCACCCTCAACCGGATCGGCTGCAGCAATATCCACATCCTGGCTCCAGGTTCCCGAACCGATAAGGATGATATTATCCGGATCGTTCGCCCGGATGACATCTACCATCTTTTCAGCATAGGGTTTGAGATCCTCGGACCAGCTCAGATCGCCGTTGGGTTCGTTCATGATCTCGTAGATGACATGGGGGTAAGCCCCGTAGTCCCGGGAGATTTCATCGAAGAAATCCTCAGCCCCGGCATATATGGGATCGTTGGGATTGCCCGGGGTCAGAACATGCCAGTCTACAATGATGTACACGCCCCGCTGGATCGCCAATTCTATCCCCTGGCGGACCAGATCCTTGAGCTCGGGATGTTCGCTGTATCCGCCCTCTCCCACGTACAGGGCAAGCCTGAGCACGTTGCTTTGCCAGTCGTAGACCAGGGCGTCAAAGGCATGGGGATTTACAACCCCGCCATACCACTGCAGGCCCATGGTACTCATGCCCTTGAGTTGTACCGCCTGGCCGTCCTGGCCGCTAAGCTGGGTCCCGATTATCTGGAGCTGCCCGAAGGGAGCCTCCTGGGCGCCGGCTATCTGCACCCCCGAAGAGCCCTCTCCTCCCCCAGCCGCGGTGGCGCATCCCCCCAGAAGCACCGCCAGTACCAGAACCAATCCCAGACCGATCCCCCGGGGGGACCGTGTTGCCGATTGAATCATCGTTCTACCTCCTTACATTTCCCGGTCCACTGTTGCGAACCGGTTTATAACCACAAGAAAAACGTAGTGCGCAAATGGTTGTAAACGACACCACATATAGCGGAGCCACCGATAATTCCACCCAGGGGTGGTGTCGCCGGGGTGCAATGGTACAACCTTTTGCGCACTCTACAAGAAAAACGGAACCTGGTGTTGGTGCGCAAAAGAATGTAAAGAACGCTAGGTATAGCCCCCATTGAAGGGGGCCACGCTACAAGAAGGGTCGTTAGCACCGGAGTCCGGGGACCCCCTAGGGCAACACCGACCCCGTTACGGCCCGGAGCATGGTTTCCAGATCGCCGTAGGCCCGCTCAAGACTGGTAGCGCCGTCGGACCTCCCCTGGAGGGCACGATACAGGGCCCGGTACTCATCCTCATACCCCCCGCCGTCGCTGTAATCGAAGATCTGTCCGTTGTGATGGAGAACGCCGTCTTTCACAAGCACCGAACCCCCGTCTCCCAAAACCCGGAGCTCATTCCGGTTCTCGCCCCCGGCACTGAAGGCCATATGCAGGTACCCCGAAAGGGGCGGAATTCCGCCCCGCCCCCGGGAGGTAAACAGGGCCGACAGACCGTCAGTCCGACCGATGGCCGGGTTAACCCGGGTGGTCACCGCGCCGCGGACATCTAAATCACCAAAAACATCCCGCAGAGCGGCAATATTATGCACCCCTGCATCGGTCACAAAACCGCCCTCGTACTGATGATTGATGCGCCAGCTGGTTTGGGCGTATTTATTTTCTTTGATGATGATTTTCTGCCAGGCCCGCCATTCCACATGGAAGGGGGTTCCAATGACACCGCTCTCCACCAAGGCTGCCAGCTCGCGGTACACCCGGCGGTAGCGGAAATTCTCCGCGACCATGGCGACCTGCCCGGGATGGTTCCCCGCCAGTTCTAAGATGTTCCGGGCCGAGTCCAGGGTGTGGGCCAGGGGCTTTTCCAAAAACAGGTGTTTCCCCGCTCCAAGCACCAAACCGGCGGCCTCTTCGTTCCGCTCTACGGGCAGCATGACCACCACCACATCAACATCCCGCTGATTGACGAACTCCCGGGTATCGGTATGCACCCCCACGGGGCTGCCGTATTCGGACTCAAGCAGAGCCGCCATGGACTCGGCCTTCCCGGGGGTGTGATTACAGACCCGGGTAACTCGGAACTCGTCTTTTAACGCCTTGATTGCCGGCCAGTGCAGATCCCTGGCGGCTATGCCGCAGCCCAAGAGGCCCAAACGAACCGGTGACTGAATTGTACTCATGAAAATCTCCTTGGGAGCCCCGCCTGGGAGGAACCGTTCCCGGGAAACATCAGAGCCCCTTACTTAGTTGTATCAAGCAACTTTCTACTTGTCAAAGTTTTTGTTGGAAAATCGTACAAACCTCAGGGCAGGCGGCATTTCATGCCATACGACGTCCCGGTCCGTCAGAACGCCAGAGCCTCTCCGTCCTCGGGAATCCTTACCCGCTGCTCCAGCCCCTGGTCTTCCAGGAGCCGCCGCAGTCCCGAACGGCTCAGCCTGCAGTGATCGATGGCGTCCATGTGATTTGCCACCACCGTTCCCCGGGAAATCCGCACCAGGTCTACAATCTCCTGCTCATCCATGAGCACCGGGGATCCGACATCAAAACGCGCCACCCCCGTTGCCGCCACGATGATATCGGGCTGAACCTCTCTGATAAAATCCCGGATCCGGGGGGTTAACACCGAATCTCCCATGAGATACAGACTCGGTTCCCCTGGCATGGAGATAAAATACCCCACACCGTGCTCCATGAGGAATCTCATGAAGCCCCGGGCATGCAGGGCGGGTACCGTCCGGATCCGCCCTCCGAACCAGGCCTGGTCCTCCATGGTCTTGGGACCCACCATCCGGCAGTCCAGCCCCCTCTTTGCCAGAAAACCTGCGTCCCGGGGGGAGCAGTACACCGGCAGGTTCCCGGCACGCAGAAAGGCGGTTCCCCGGGAGTCCAAATGATCCACATGTCCTTTGCGGCAATGGGTTATCAGGGCTGCGCTGATCCGGGGTTTAAGGGATTCAAACGCCCCAGGCACGGGCACCAGGGGGTTCTTCCGGGGAATCCCGGTTCCCCGGCCCTGGGAATCCTTCCCATAGAGGAACCGGGGAAGGGTCCCCGGGGATGCGAGCATGGGATCTACGAGAATATGCTGATCACCCCCCTGGATAACCAGGGTGGCATTACGGATCTGATGAATAGTCATACGTCCTCCTTAGGGTAGAATTACTCTCTTTGTGTGCAAACGGTTGTAACCTACACCGGATACAGCGCCGCAACCGAGAAACCTACCCTTTGGTGGTGTCGCCGGGATGCAACGGTACAACTGTTTGCGCACTATAAATCACCCTAAGAAAAACGCTACACTATGGAGTAACTCCACAGGCAAGCCCGAAAGGAAAAAAATGTGAAGGTTTCAGAGGTAGAACAGCAGACAGGGGTTAGCCGGGACACCCTCCGGTACTATGAACGGGAGGGGCTCATAAGCCCGCCGCCGCGCAATACATCGGGATTCCGCAACTATACCCATGCCATCATTGACGAGATACGGTTCATCCGGCAGGCGAAGGACCTGGGATTTTCCCTGGATCAGATCCGCCGGGCCCGGGAGACCCTGGAGGCCCAGGGCCGGCTTTGCCCGGAATTCAGCAGGGAGCTTGAATCCCGCCGAGATTTTTTTACCCAACGCATCCGTCAGGACCAGGACAGGCTTCAGACCATCCAGCGCCTGTTAACCCGGATCTTACCCCGGGACTAGGTGTCTCCGGGATGCGACGTTACACGCCTTTACGCACCAAGCACCCTTACTCACCGGCCCCTAGGCTCCGAAACCAGGCACCGGCCTGACCCACCTCTGTCATAGAGAACCGGTGGCCGGCCTCAGCCCACCGGACCTGAAGATCGGCACCGGCTTCTTCCAACCGGGCAATAAGGCTCCTGGTAGATTCGGGAGGGATCATGGTGTCCCGGGTACCCGCGGCAATGTAGACCGGCTTGCCCCCCAGATCGGGACGGGTCTCCGGTTCCAGGGGAAGCATGGGCCGCAGCAGCACCGCCCCGGCCAACAACCCCGGGTATAGGAGCAGCATGGCCGCTGCCATATTCGCCCCGTTGGAAAACCCCAGGGCGAACAAAGAGCCCGGTTCAATACCGTGCACCTCTCTCAGTTGTACCAGGAAATCAGCCAACTCCCCTGCCCGGCGCCGAATATCCTCCTGGTCCAGTACCCCCTCGGCATGCCGGGCGAACCAGCGGTTCAAAGCCCCCTCGGGGGCTCGTCCCCGGGGACTCACCAGGGTGCTCCCGGGAGCAACGAAGCCCCCTAAATCCAGGAGATCGTACTCATCTCCTCCGGTACCATGAAGCAGAACCAGGGCCGGGGGCTTCCGGTTCGTGCCGGCTCGGGCTTCGTTGGTACGGGCATTTCTTGATCGGTCCTCGTTACTTCCGACCTCGCTGGTTCGGGCGTTGCCGGCTCGGGCTTCCCGCGGGGAATACGGGGGATTTTGCCCCGGGGATTCTCGCTGACCTGCAATTCCGGTCCCGGGTTCGCGGATGACATAGGTGAACCCTGCTAGTTCCCGGGACTCTTGGGTGACTTCATCCCTCATAGGAACCTCCTGATTATGTGCGGCTGCCGGCTGTTCGAGCCTGCTCAAGGTCTATGGCGGGCAAGGCCTGCTCTATAGCCCCACGTTGATCCTCATACCAGGGGGGAAGAATCAGCGTTTCTCCCAGATGCTCCATGTCCTCATCCACCCCGAAGCCCGGCCCATCGGTGGCGACCTCGCATAAGGCACCTGAGGGTTCCCGTACATACACGGATTTGAACCAGAACCGGTCGATGACTCCGGAACTCTGTCCTCCGGCCCGGTGAATCTGCTGCTCTACCAAGAGCTCGGTTTGATCATCAGGAACCCTGAAGGCCACATGGTGTACCGCCCCGGTCCCCCAGGTTCCCCGGGGGGCTTGGGGATCCAGAACCAGATCGATACGCTGGCCACCCGCGGCCTCGCCCACCCCGAGCCGGTGCCGGTTACCCTGGCGGCCCAGGGAGCGGAACCCTAGGGCCCGGGATAAAAACTCCCGGGAAGCCTCTTCATCCCGCACCGTCAGGGAAACCGACCCAAGAGCCCGAATCTGGTGCTCCCCGGGCACCGGTGATTCACCCCAGGAATCAAAGACAAAATCCGGATAGGTCTCGGTCTCCGTCAGAGAAAGGTTCAAGCCATGGGGATCCCGGAAGGGTAGCACCTTCTCACCGAACCGCTCCTGGATCTCATCAACCCTCACTCGGGAGCGGGTAAGGTGATTCGTCCACCACTCCAGACTCCCCGGGGGCACAACAAAACTGACCTCCCCCCAAACCGACGCCCCCTCCCGTCGAGGAGCCATGGAGGGCCACGGAAAAAAAGTCAGATCCGTACCAGGGTTCCCCCCGCCGTCGGCAAAAAAGAAGTGGTAGGTATCAGGCACGTCCTGATTGATCGACCGCTTAACCAACCGCAGCCCCATAACCCCCACATAAAAATCCAAATTCTCCTGGGGATCTCCGGCAATCGCCGTAATATGGTGTATCCCCCCCACTGCAAGGGGCGCCACTTCGTTCTGTTTCATAGGTTCCTCCCGGCAGCGCATCCGCTCAGGTATGTTACCCTCCCCAAATTGACGGGAAGCCTGGGCCAGCATGAGCCTGCCTCATAACGTTCTTCCAAAATGCGCAACTAAATGATAAGCATCCCGAATACACCGGGGTCGTTCCGTATCTATCCGGATAGTGTTTCCAGAAAACAGGCTGCCGCAATTCTGCGCACTCGACGAATCTTACTACAAGATCCGTTTTATCATAAAAATAGTCAACTTTTTAAGGGGATTCCACTGCCCGTACAACCCCTTACCCGGCATGCTTTCCTCTCTAGATGCAGCGGCTCCATCCCCGCTGGGATGTGCTACATCTCCATAGGAATAGGCTGTTTACGCAATAACCTGACTTATTTAGTTTGATTTTCCTAACCATCGATCTTAGGATTAGTTCTTAATAATTTCTTTGGAGGTAGTAATGATCAGACGGAAACTAGGTTTTGGTATCGTAACGGCATGTATAGTAATCGGGCTGACAGGCTGCGACATTCTCGGCCTTGGCGGCTCTGCTCCAAATACCTACAGCGCCGGCGATACCGGACCGGCTGGCGGAATAATAGTATTTGTTGATACATCGAACGACTATGACTTCGATTATTTGGAAGCCGCCCCGGCTGCTCTGGATGACGAATATCCCTGGGGTGCACAAATCAGTACCAGTGGGCTGGACGACGGTATCGGCTCGGGACAGGCCAACACCACCATTATCATAGAAACCCAGGATGATGACAAAGCAGGCCTTTCAAGCTATGCGGCCAAGGCGGCGGATAACCATAGCACCGGTGGCTTTTCGGATTGGTTCCTACCATCCTATCAGGAACTACAGCTCCTATACACGTACAGGAGTTCCCTAAACCTGGGGGGATCCAGCGATTACTACTGGGCTTCATCCCAATTCAGCCAGACTCTGGGGGATGCGGTTCGTTTTGATAAGTTCAACGGTGAGGTAAATCCACAAAAAACCGTAACAGCTCCAGTTTGGCCCATGAGAGCCTTCTCGGAATAAGAATGCGGGATGTGACCCATCCCCTGCGGACACCCCATGCAGGGCAATACCGCCCCATGGGATCCCGCCCGGTACCATGATACTTGGCTGCCGGGCAGACCTTTCCCGGCGGCTTGCCACTACACAACCTGCTTGCCCATACATCCGAGATTACTGCGCAAACCGCTCCATCGGGTCGCTACTCCGTGGCCCGCCGCATCCCAAGTGAACCGAAAATACGGTATACGGTGAGGGCCGGAAAGCCCGAACGCACCGCCGGCACGGATGCCGGCTGCGTATACCGCATTTTCGGTTTAAGCCCGCAGCCACGATGGCGGAGGGCTGGGCTTGGGTTCGGCGGGCTGTACTCGAAGATTTGGAAATCGCAGAATAGCCGCTTGAACTTGATTCGCGCCTAAAGCGCTCACAAGTTAAGCGGGGGCATTCTGCGGGGTGGTTGCAGTCGGGATAAATCGCTGGCAGCCAGTAACGAGCTACCAGAAGCGATCAAGTTTCATCAGTTCGAATTCGTCCCGATCCCGATTGTAGGATAGGACATACAGGGTCCCTTCAGGGGTTACGGTGAATTGGGACCGTGCGGTTTCAGCTACATTTTCTGCCAACATTTCGGAAACTAATTCACCCCCGGATGTTAATACAACGATTGAGTTAGAATAATTCCAATATGAATTATCATCAGCATCCCAGCCAATAAACGATCCTTGGTCAGCTCTTTTTTGCCATATTTCTGCTGGACTGCGTGTATTCCAATGATACAGCGAAAAACTGTCCCCATACGGAGCCACAAGCCTTCCGTTCCAGAATATGTAGCCATCCTCATCGACGGTAAACTCTTCAGTGCCATCATAGTCTTCTTTCAGGAATCGGATCGTCTGATCGGGGTTTCGATATTCGAACCGACCAGCGAAATTTTTACCAGTGTAGAAACTGTGGTATTGAGGACGACCGCCAGAATCGGGAAACTGGGAAAGGATCAAATCTCCCGCAAAAATCATGCTCCGATAGTAAGTCGAATAGTCAGTCGTGAAATAGCCAGTCCGAAAGTTCCCCAGACTCAACACATCGTAATTGTCCAAACCATAGAGTCGAAAATTGCCGCCAGTCTCCAGCATAAGTAACATTTTCCCATTGGTAAGCAATTGCTCACCTACTGAAACACCTTCTTCAAGTGTTCCCCAGACTGGTCCAGGAATTGTAAAATGCATCAATCGACCCGCCCAATAGTCGGCAACATAGAATACACCGTTCAGTTCCAGAAACCCTCTGGGCGTTGACGGATTTGGACCCATTCCCTCAAAACTACTGTATTGAAGCTGCCCTGATCCTGATCCGTTTGGAATGCGTATCAACACTTCAAACCGCACCGGATCAATCGCAAGAATCTGGCTTACTACCATGAAAAACAGAACAACACCCGAAAAGACCCTTTTCATTAATTTACCCCCGTTGTCTTCAGCCGAACGATCCGCCAGGTGTCATTTTCGTAGTTAGCAAGCGTCTGTGAAGAACCTTCGGAATTTGGATCGCTTACAAATGCAATCGTTCCCTTGTAATACGCCTCAATCAACCGAATATCCCCTGGGCCTACAGACCCATCCACATTCCGCTTCACGTCTTGCACAATCGCGATGTGCCGACCTTCGTTTTCATCATTCAAGGTATAAAGAATGTCACCGGGTTTGATGAGTGTATAAAGAGTTTGATCAATGGGATTAGCACCAACCTTCCCAACAATCAACTCCGCATGCGTTCCGCGTCCAGCCTTGAGCGTCGCATCGGCGGCAATCCACGGATAGGTTCGGTACGCTCCTTCG